>JBBRNU010000024.1:0-15645 GCA_038230115.1 Chthonomonadales bacterium
CCAAGTGGCTCGAAAGCAGTCGCCACATCGCGTGGCGCAAGCCGGTCGCCTCCCTCAACTACCTGCTGACCTCGCACGTCTGGCGGCAGGATCACAACGGCTTTTCGCACCAAGACCCCGGCTTCATTGACCACGTGATGAACAAGAGCGCCGACGTCATCCGCGTGTACCTGCCGCCCGACGCGAACTGCCTGCTGTCGGTCACGGATCACTGCCTTCGCAGCCGCAACTACGTCAATGTCATCGTGGCGGGCAAGCAGCCCGCTTTGCAATATCTGGACATGCCGACCGCAATCAAGCACTGCACGGCGGGCATCGGCATCTGGGAATGGGCCAGCAACGATCGGGACGGCGAGCCGGACGTGGTGATGGCTTGCGCCGGAGACGTGCCGACGCTGGAAACGCTCGCCGCCGTTGACATCCTGCGCCAGAACTGTCCCGGCCTGAAAATTCGAGTCGTGAATGTCGTGGACCTGATGGTGTTGCAGCCCGAAAGCGAGCATCCGCACGGCCTGAGCGACAAGAGTTTCGACGCGATTTTCACGACCGACAAGCCCGTGATGTTCGCCTATCATGGCTACCCCTGGCTCATCCACCGCCTCACTTACCGCCGCCGCAACCACGATAATATTCACGTGCGCGGCTACAAGGAGAAGGGAACGACGACCACGCCGTTCGACATGACCGTCTTGAACGAGCTGGATCGCTGCCATCTGGTGATGGAAGTAATTGACCGTGTGCCAAGTCTGGGCTATCGCGCCGCCTACCTGCAGCAGAAAATGCGCGATACCCTCATCGAGCATAAACATTACATTCGCGAGCGCGGCGAGGACATGCCGGAAATCCGCAACTGGAAATGGCTGCATTCGTAGCCAGCCTCGGTTGTAGTAGGGGCAGGGCAAGCCCTGCCCTGAATGTATCCGATTGTACGGGCAGGGCTTGCCCTGCCCGGCAGTTACGGCAGCCCGCTTGCCGTGTTTGATTGCGGCGTCCCGAACAAGTTCAGACGGAGTAAACCCGGAGCGGCAAGTACAGGGCGGGGCAAGCCCTGCCCCTACCCGCGTTCTTCCTTATCGGAGGCATGGCGCTCCGACACACCAGAAAGCGCATCCATGAACGTTCTCGTTTTCAATGCGGGCAGTTCGTCGCTCAAGTTCGCCGGGTTCGGGCTGACGGCGCGGAAAGGAGACGGCCCGCCTGAAGAAACCCTGCTGTTTCGCGGGCAGGTCGAGCGCGTCGGGAGCGAGCAGGCCCGGCTGAACTTCACGACGCCGCCCGCGCCGAAGCCGCTTCCCCTGAACGCCCCGACGCTGCCCGCCGCCGTCGCGCAGGTCATCGAATTGACTTCGCGGGGGCGCGCGGGGCAACAAGCCGGGGCGACTTTCGATTTCGAGCCGGTCGCCTTCGACGCGATGGACTGCCGGGTCGTGCATGGCGGCGCGCAGTTCACGACCGCCACGCCCGTAACGCCAGCCGTTCTGGCGGGCATTCGGGGCCTGTCCCGACTAGCCCCGCTGCACAATCCATTGGACGCCGGCGTTTTGGAAAGCGCGATGCACGCCCTGCCCGGTTTGCCTGCCGTCGCGGTCTTCGACACGGCGTTTCATCACAACCTGCCGCCCGTCGCCGCTACCTACGCCCTGCCCCTCGACCTGAGCCGTCAGCACGACCTGCGCCGCTACGGTTTTCACGGCATCTCGCACCGTTACGTGTCGGAGCGGCTGCTGCATTGTCTGGGCCGGGACGCGCCCGGAACCCGCCTGATCACCTGTCATCTGGGCAGCGGGGCCAGCGTCTGCGCCCTGTGCGACGGGCAAAGCGTGGATACGAGCATGGGGTTGACCCCCCTGGAAGGGCTGGTCATGGGGACGCGCTCCGGCGACCTCGATCCCGGCCTGGTTCTTTATCTCCAGCGCGCGGCGGGCATGTCGCCCGAGGACGTGGACGACCTCTTGAACCACAAGAGCGGACTGCTCGGCCTGTCGGGGCGCAGCGGCGATGCGCGCGACCTCGAATCCGCCGCCGCGCAGGGCGATGCCGCGTCGCGTTTGGCCCTCGAAATCTTCGCGTACCGGGTCTGCAAGTACATCGGGGCGTATGCCGTCGTGCTGGAAGGTCTGGACGCGCTCGCCTTCACGGGCGGGCTGGGCGAACACGACGCCCCGATGCGACTGCGCGTCTGTCGGCGGCTGGATTTTTTGGGACTGCATGGCGACGAGGAAGCGAACCGGCAGGCGGGGAGCGCTACCGAAACCCGGATCAGCGCTGACGCCAGCCCGATTCAAGCCTGGGTCATTCCAACCGATGAGGAGCGCCAAATCGCGCGGGAAGTCTTCGCGCTGCTGGCTTGATGCAGGGGTCTGCGTGGCTTCAAAAGTCTCTCAGCATTGCCGGGGCTATAAAAGCCTCGGAACGAAGGCTGCGCCAAACGTCCTCGCGGACACCAATGCCGTTCCGCCTATCAACCAGTGCATAGGAATATGTTTTGGCGTCACGGTCGGCGGAGGCACGGCTAAAAAGCGGAGGCACGGCTAAAAAAACGTGCCTGAAGGGGCGTTCTGCAGGTCACGGTTATAAAAACCGTGCCTGATGAGCCTTCGGCCAGCCGTCCTTTGGGACGGAAAAGCCGCTCTACTCGAATGTTTTCCTCTTGCTCGATGTCGCGTCCGCGAGGACGCTTGGCAAACTTGTTTGCCTCCCTGACGGGGCTTTCATAGCACCGGCAATGCTGCACTTGCAATAACTCTGGCAGACAACGTATTGCGTCCCAAAGGACGCCTGGCCGAAGGCTCGTCAGGCACGGTTTTTATAACCGTGACCCGAAAGGCTTTTCAGAACCCCGCCCGCATTCCACCCCATTCCGCCAAAGACAACAAAGGCCGCAGCCCCCCGGAAAAGGTTCTGCGGCCTCCGCTGTCGCGTTTCGACGTACATCAAGCCTAACAAATCACGAAGGAAAATAGTTCCCGCTCGCCACGCCGACGCCGATTTTCTTTTTTTCCCTGCCTGTCCGGTTGAATCTCGGTCGAAACCCGCGCCGATGAAAACGCCGACGCCTCAGCCCTGGGGCTTTCAGGCACGGACGGCGTTCCCCTCGCCGCTTTACTCCCCATCAACTTTGCCAACCGGAAACCCCGCCAAAAAATATTTTTCGGGTATAACAATAGTCCGGCGGCGTTTACTTTTCTGTAGACGCCTGACGATATAACGATGCACGGATAGGAATAAGTCGGGTTCGACGTTCGCGCCGACTGAAGGTGGCCGCGCTTATGAGAAGAACACAGGACGCCTGGACGCCTTTTTCTACTTTGCATGGGTTCATCTGTCTGATACTGCTTGTGGACTGGGACCCGATTGGGGTTTTCGGGTATGCAGACGCAATGGACGAGTACGACGGCTACGCCGCCGAGGTGTGCCGCCTGTTGCGTTCCGGGGTTTCCCGCGAAGCGCTGGCGTCGCACTTGGAAGGAATCGAAAGACACCGTATGGGAGCGCGCGGCGAACTCACCGGGCAGACGGAAGTCGCCGAAAAATTGCTTCTGCTCTACCGGACAGTTTTGAATGACGAGCAATGAGAGGCGGAAGAGTAACCCGGCTGGTTCGTATAGCGAACAGGCCCGCAAAATTTTGCCAGCCCAACACAGATTTTATTAGTACGTGATAATACGCGATGATAGAGGAGGTAATGAAATGCCGATGCGAACCCGGCCCGCGTTGAAATGGAGACGATTTGCCGGAGCCTGCCTGCTGACGATGGCGGGCGGACTGACCGCCGCGCTTCCCGCGAGCGCGCAGGGCGTGGACGTTCTCACGTTTCACTACGACAACGCCCGCCTGGGCTGGAACGCGCAAGAAACCCGCCTGACCCCCGAAACCGTGCGCGCGGGCGGATTCGGCCAACGCTGGCATACCGATCTGGACGGCAAAGTCACCGGATCGCCCCTGCTCGTCACCGGTCTGGAAATGGCGGGCGGCAAGGCGGATGTCGTGTTCGCCGGGACGGAAAGCGACAGCGTGTATGCACTGGACGCCGGAACGGGCAAAATCCTCTGGTCGCGCCGCCGCATTGCGCCGCCGCTCACCGAGACGCAGTTCTCCGGCAACTGGTTCGACGGCCCCACGCACGGCATTCTCAGCACGCCCGTGATTGACCGCGCCGCCAATACGCTGTACGCCTGCGGCGTCCGGGCGCGCGGGCTGCGGCAGGTTTTCGAGGTTTTTGCGCTCGACATTCGCACCGGCGAGGCCCGCCCCGGCTTTCCCGTCGCCCTCAAGGGAACCTACAAAAGCGGCGCGTTCGAGGGCGGGCAGGTCATGCAGCGCGGCGCGCTCATTCTCGTCAACGGCTGGGTCTATATTCCATTCGGCGGGCGCGGCGATACCCCGCCCTGGCGCGGCTGGGTCATGGGCGTGGATACGCAGCATCCGAGCGCCCCGCAGCGCGCCTTCTGCAGTTCGCCGATCACCGACGGCGCGGGCATCTGGAGCGGCGGCGGACTGGCGGGCGGGGCGAACGGCGACCTGTTCGCGATCACCGGCAACGGCGACTACGACCTGGACACGCACGGCGACAACGCGGCGCAAAGCGTCCTGCGGCTGACGACCGAGGGCGACGCGCTGACCTTCTCGCGCCAGCCCAAAGACTTCTACACGCCCGCCAACCACAAATTTCTCGACGAGCAGGACGAAGACCTGGGCGGCGCGACCGCCCTTCTGCTGCCCGATATGCCGGACACGACCACGCCGCACCTGCTTTTTACGGGCGGCAAGGACGGCCTGGCCTATCTGCTCGACCGCGACAATCTGGGCGGGTTGGGCGGCGAGACGCAGAAGTTTCGCCTGTTCAGCGATCCCAAAGCCGTGTATCATGAGGGCATCCGTTCCACGTCGGCCTATTTCGACGCTGGGGATAAGGGCCGCTTCATTTTCGTGGCGGGCGATCAGCCCGGCCCCGACAACGCGCTGGGAATCGCCGCCCTGCAGTTGATCACGGAAGCCGGAAAGCCCGCGCAATTGAAGCGCGTCTGGACGCTTAAAAAGGCGATTGACGGCCCCTCCTCGCCCGTCGTTTCCAGCAACGGCAAGGCGCAGGGCGTCATCTGGGTCGTGGAAACCGCCAATGGCGATGACTCGGCTTTGCGCGCCTACGACGCCCTGACCGGCGCGGAACTCTACGGCTCGGACAAATCGCCCGCCGACCATTTGCAGGACGGACGCCGCTTCACCAGTCCGGTCGTCGCCAATGGATGCGTCTTTATCGGGGCGAGCGGCGTTTACTGCTACGGCCTGAAGGACGCCGCGCCGAAAGCCGCCAACAGCGGCCTGCGACCGATACCCGCGTCGAACGCTAATTTGAACCGGAAGGGAAAATAAGGATGCTTACTCGCTTGCAACGGCGCGGCCTGACGGGGTTTGGACTGGCCGCGCTCGCCGCCATTCTGACGCCGGGCGCGATGGGACGCGCGCAGACCGCCAAATCCCCGGACGAGCCGACCCGAATTGACGGCACAATCGTTTCGATTCGCGGCGATATTCTCGTTGTGCGCCCTAGTCTGCGCCACAAAATGACCCGTCTTTCTTTCGGCGCGAACACGACGATTATGGGTTTCGCGCAAGCCACGCCCGCCATTCTCAAGCCCGGCGCGCGGATCATGGCCGTCGGCCCGTATTCCGAGCAGGGCGGTTTTCACCCGCGCTGGATCGAGGCGGCGGAAAAACCCATCGGGTATCTGGCGGCGAAGTCGGACGGCCTTAAAATGGACGAGAACGGGCGGGCGCGGTGCATCGGCACGCTCAAAAGCGTGTCGCCGTTCGTCGTGGTAGCCGACAACGGCAAGGAAATGCCGGGCAAACTGGATCGAATGCGCGGCGTCTGGCGCGTCTACAGCGAAGACCGGAACGCCCTGCTGATTGGCGTCCGCATCGAGGCCGAGGGCAAAGTCGCGCCCGACGGCGTGATCCAGGCCGCCACCATTTCGCCCGACCGCAATTTCGCCAAAGCGGGCGCGATGTTCGGCAAAATTCTGGCCGTGCAGGGCGGGACGGTCATTCTTCAGCCGCGCTACACCGACGACAAGCTCACAGTCAAAATGGCCGAGGGCTGCATCCTGCAGCGGCAGGTCACGCTCGATCCCGACAGCGTCAAAACGGGCGATGCGATCACGTTCTGGGCGCAGCAGCGCCCGGACGACCCGACCCACGCCGGCGACCTCAAAGCCATCGCCCTGCTGGTCGGCAAAGAGCGCTACCCTGCCGCCGACAGCGCCAATACGGTTTTCGCGACCGGTAAACTCCTCGCCCTGGAACCTGACGTAAAACTACAGCGCACGGATGGCAAAATCTTCAAAATCATTATCCCGGCGCAGATGCCTGTCGTGAACTTGCAGACGATCCCCCTCGCCGCCCTGAAGCCCGGAACCGAGGCGATGTTCGTCCTGTCTCGCAATCCCAACGGCGGTTTCAAAACCAGCGCCATCGTCTTGGATGCCTCGCCCTGGGTCGGCTACGGCGGCTGATTGTCTGAAAACCAGAGGTTGAAATCGCTCGTTGCAGGGTTAAAACTCTCGGTCCGCGCCCGTTTGCGCCAGGATTCTCAATTACTAGCAGGCAAAAATACAACGGCTGCGTCCCCGCCAACACAGGACGGAAAACGCAGCCGTTGAAATTGCCAAATCGTTCGTAATGCCCTGGATTATACTTCGGGCGCGATCTTGTTATCGCCCGATGCGCGGCACATGGTAGAACGCAGCCAGGCGGTTGATGTCGCCCTTGAGTTCCACCCAACTGCCGTCTACTGTTCGGCGCGCAGCGACATTGCGGTTGAACATCGCCTGCACAGGCCGAGCCAATTGGACGGTTTCCTTGACGCCCATGCGAATCGTGGACGGGTCTTTGGTGCGGTCGAGGTCGCGCGCCAGGCGCTCCAATCGCTCATCCAGCAACTGCACGCGCTTCTTGGCGACGCCCTGCTTCTCTGTTTTCGCCAAAAGTCCCTCGTTCAGACGGTCTTCCAGAACTTTGCGGAGCGTGTTGCTCTGGCGCTCGGTCGCGCTAACCATTTCTTTGATCTCGTCTTTGGTTTTGCCGTTGTAAGTAGCGTCGGCGCGGGCGGCGGGCGCGGTCAAACCCAGCGCGCCGACAAGCGCGCCCAGCATTCCCAGCGTGACTTTCCCTGTCTGCATACTATAAATCTCCCCTTTCGGATGTGAAGGCCCTGTCTAACGGCGCTGCGCGTTCGGCAATCACCGCGCGGTTCGCGCGTGCGTAAATCCCGCCGTAACTGCCTGATTGCCATTATCAGTCGGATAGAGCGCGCAAAAAGTTCCCGCTGTTTGCCCGCCATGCGCGTCAGTCGGGAAGCCGGAACGCCTTTAGCATTCGCGCCCTGCCCTTCGATAAGGGGCCGGAAAACGGAAGGGAATGGCCCTGTCGCGAGACGCGAATGGTTCGTTACGCGACCTGAGCGCTCTGTCGCTTGACAGGGCCGGAGCAATGTGGGACACTAAAACATGTCAAAAATAGCGACCATGCACGAAATGACCGACGGCGAGCGGGCCATCCTGGTATCCCTGGAACCGGATGAAACCCTGCGCCCTTATGCGATGGAAGAACTGACCGCGCTGACTGAAACGGCCGGCGGCGAGGTCGTGGGCGAGTTTTTTCAGCGCCGCGACCGGCCCGACGTCGCCTACTACATCGGGTCGGGCAAAACGCAGGAATTGCTCGCGGGCGTCCTGGATGCCGGGGCCAACCTGGTAATTGTGGACAGTGAGTTGTCTACGACGCAGGCGCGCAATCTGGAGGAGGCCGTGAAGTGCCGCGTGATTGACCGCACCCAGTTGATCCTCGATATCTTCGCGCAGCGCGCCCACACCCGCGAAGGCAAATTGCAGGTCACGCTCGCGCAACTGACCTATTTGCTGCCGCGATTGGGCAACCTGTACACGAAATTCGAGCGGCAGCAGGGCGGCATCGGCGTGCGCGGCGGCGCAGGCGAAACCAAACTCGAAACCGACCGGCGCAAAGTCCGCGACACGATTGCCGACCTGGAAGCGCAGCTAGGCGAAGTTCGCAGCACGCGCCAGCAGCAGCGCGCCCATCGCCGCAGCCTGCCCTTCCCGACCGCAGCCCTGGTCGGCTATACCAGCGCGGGCAAGTCTACGCTGATGAACACGATTTCGGGCAGCGATATTTTCGCCGACCCCAAACTGTTCGCCACGCTCGACCCGACGACGCGGCGCGTGGTGATGCCGGACGGCTGGGCGATTTTGCTGACGGATACGGTCGGTTTTATTCGCAACCTGCCCACGCACCTGATCGCCTCGTTCCGCGCCACGCTGGAAGAGACGATTGAGGCCGATTTCCTGATTCACGTCGTGGACGCCAGCCACCCCCATCGGGACTTGCAGCGACAGGCGGTCATGGACGTGCTGGAAGATTTGGGCGCGGCGGACAAGCCAATCATCACGGTCTTCAACAAGGCCGATCTGGTGAAG
Source organism: Chthonomonadales bacterium (assembly GCA_038230115.1). Lineage (GTDB taxonomy): Bacteria > Armatimonadota > Chthonomonadetes > Chthonomonadales > Chthonomonadaceae > JBBRNU01. The sequence goes on from JBBRNU010000024.1 coordinate 8,496, forward strand.
GATCAGCCGGGATTGCGCGAACTGGTGGCCGACACGAAAAACTCGGCGTACATCTCGGCGACGACGGCGGAGGGCATTCCGCAGTTGATGGACTGCATCGTAAAAACGGTCGAGAGCCTGCTCGTCGAGGTGCATCTGTCCATTCCCTACGACCGCAGCGAACTGGTGGCGCAGTGCTACGAGTATGGCCGCGTCCTGAAAGCCGATTATCGCGATGAGGGCATTTTCGTGGATGCCCACATCACCCGCGATCTCGCCGGTCGCGTCGCCCCCTACAATATCAAATGAGGCGAATAGCGCACGGATAGAGACGCCGGTTTTGAAAGTCGCGTCGAACGGGCAGAACGGGATTGAAACCCCGTTCTGAAATGCGCGACGACCGGGCATGAATGCCCGTTCTGAAATGCGCGACGACCGGGCATGAATGCCCGTTCTGAGATGCAAAGCCCGCCTGCGCGGGCTAAATCCGCAATGGGTTAGGGCGAGGTTCTTTGCTGCCTGCAACCCGCAAGCCCCACGCCTTCTCTCCCGTTTTATGTTACGGCGCAGGTTACGGCCTTCGCTCCCTTCTCCCATACAGGCAGAAGGGACGCCAGCGCAGCGCATGAGGAGTGACCCAACAGTTCCCACACGTCGCTGATAACTTGAGCAACAAGAAAGCAGAGCCGATGAATGCCGCAGCCGCCTACGTTCCCTCGATACCACCGGAAGCGCGCGAGGTCGTAGTAATGCGCTACGACGACGGCGCGCGAGAGCGGGCGGACTATTACCAGGGTCAGGAGCGGGTCGGCGAGCGCTGGTTCTTCGCTTCCGGCGAGCTGGAACACGAGGCCGCGTTTCGCAATGGCGTTCGGTACGGGTGGCAGTATCGCTGGGACGCACCAGGCGTCCTGCTCGCCGCCACGTTTTATGCGGACGGCTTGGAGCATGGAACCGCCGCGCAGTGGGGAAGCGACGGGCGTTTGCTCGGAATTTACGCGCTCGAACAGGGAACCGGCTGGGATTTGTGGTGGCAGGAGTGGAACGGCGGCAAGGTCGAGCTGACCGAAGCAATTTTTTTGCGCGCAGGCCAGCCGCATGGGTTTGAGTGGGCATTCTACGGGGAGCGGCGACTTTCCAGCGAACGGCATTGGCAGGCGGGCGTTTGGCACGGCATCGCGCGGGATTGGAACGGGCGAGGCCAACTGGGGCGAACCTATCCCCGCTATCGGGTGAACGGCAGGCGCGTCTCGAAAGCGAAATATCTCCGGGCGTCCGCCGCTGACCCGACGCTGCCGCCCTGCCGCGCGCAGGACGACGCCCCCAACCGAATTTTCCCCGCCGGAGTGGAAGCGCATTTGCCCGCAGCGTCCGCACACGAATCGGTTTAACCTCAGCGCGAATTCCCGTTCCGAAACGCTCGCTATAGGACTTCAACGCCACGAGCGGGACGTCTTCAGCCCGCGCAGAAGCCAAGACAGAACAATCTTTCGCTAAAGCGCATTTAGCCCGCGCAGGCGGGCTAGCGTTTCAGAACGGGGTTTCAATCCCGTTCGCCGCGTTTCAGACCGGGCATTCCTTCCCATTCTCGGCCCGCGCTCAGGCCAGCGCCGCGCCGGTAATCAGGCGGTAAGCTTCACGGTATTTGTCGGCGGTGCGCGCCACGACATCGGCGGGCAGCAGGGGGGCAGGCGGCTCCTTGTTCCAGCCGGACGCTTCCAGCCAATCGCGCACGAACTGCTTGTCGTAGGAGGGCTGCGCGCGGCCCGGCGCGTACACCGCCCCTTCCCAAAAGCGCGACGAGTCGGGCGTCAGCGCCTCGTCAATCAGGGTCAGCGCGCCCCCATGCCGCCCAAACTCGAACTTGGTGTCGGCGAGCAGGATGCCGTTGCGCGCGGCCCGTTCCGACGCGGCGCGATATAGGGCGAGGCTGACCGATGCCAGTTCCCGCGCCGTCTCCTCGCCGACGATGCGCCCCATTTCCGACAGCCCGATATTTTCGTCGTGACCGGATTCGGCTTTCGTGGCGGGCGTGAAAATCGGCTCGGGCAGCCGCGCCGACTCGCGCAATCCGCCGGGCAGGTCTAATCCGTGCAGCGTGACCGCGCGCGACTCGCCGCCCGCCTGCCGATATTCCTTCCACAGCGACCCCGCGAGATAGCCCCGCACCACGCACTCGACCGGAAACGCCTCGGCCTTCACGCCCAGCATCGCCCGCCCCGCCAATGTCGCGCGCAGTTCCGGCGTCACGATCACGCCCGCTTCGGCGATTTTGTTAGCGATGAACGTGTCGTCGGTCGTGATGTAGTGCGTGGCGACGAGCGGGCGCAGCTGCCGGAACCAGAAGCGCGAAAGCTGCGTCAGGACGCGGCCTTTGTCGGGAATGCCGTCGGGCATCACGACGTCGAAAGCCGAAATGCGGTCGGTCGCCACAATGAGTAGCGTGTCGCCCAAATCGTACACGTCGCGCACCTTGCCGGTCGCAAACCGCTTCAATCCAAAAATTTCCGTTGTCAGTATAGGCAATGCTCACTCCCCAATTTCCACTAATTCATCGCGGTTTCCTCAATCGGTGGAGGAAGCCCCGACAACGCCAAAACACTGTGATCCTGCCTGGCGGATAGTCCAGAAAAACGCTCCCCACCATTCATGACCCGCTTCGAAATAATTTGACCAGTCGGTCGACCATGAAAAAATTTCCGCCTGCTCCGGCTCGTCTCCAAGCAAATAGGCATTGATACTCGCGAACAACGCCGCCAATTTATCCGGCGTTCCGGCAAGTTTGTAGGGCGGGTGAAAGAATGCCGTTTTGTATCCGTCCACGTTAGGAATAATACACCCGTTTTTGCTCCGGTGTTTTGGCTCTACGTCATCGGTTCCCCAAAAGGTTGCAAAGTCCACTGGCTTGCCAGTCAACTTATTGGCCTCCGATTGCACACGAAAGAACATACGGAGTGGATGCGCTTCCGAGGCCTGATGAAGCGCCCACTGCTCTAACCGGTCGGCGATAACTGCGATTCCGGCTAAGGCCGCAGCCCGGTGAAGTTCAGCAGGCGTCTCACCGGCTGGCAAGTCGAGAAAAACGTAATCAAGAACCCCTCCACTGGCCTCGTACTTTAACAGAAGGGCGACAATTTCGTCTTCAGGAACAGCGTTACACATGAAAACTTCCTATTGATTACGGCTTGCAATCGCTTGCCAGCACATTATTTTGTTGCGCCCACGTTTGTTTTACGCCCTGACTACTCGTGTCCGCCCGCTTTTACAAGCAGAGCGGCAATCTCATATTGTCTGTTGAAACGAGCCACCGTTAAAGCCGTCTGCCCATGATCGTCCCTGCTGTTGACATCTACCTTTCTATTTAACAGAAAGCGAACGACGTCAATACGCTCCGTGAGCGTTGCGGCCCCCAATGGCGTCAAATGTTCCTCATAACCTGTGCGGCTCAAGGCCAGATCGTAAAAAGCCAACCGCTTTACTCTTCCGATATCGCCTACCAGCGCCGCATGAATCACGGCATCATGGATGCCAAAAGGACTGAACGCAATCGCCCGAACAAAAAAAACAAACAAGCCTCCGAGTGTCAGGCAGTGCAAGCAGAATTTAAATCGAGGATTGCATAAAAATTGCATGATCGTCCGTTTCTTTGCAGCGCTGAATGGTTTGGCGGCAGGCGCGCTACTTCAGGAAGCGGCGCAGCTGCGGGTCGGTCTGCCAGTCGGCGAAGAACTTTCGGACGCTGCGCCGACTCAGCAGGTGGTCGTAAAGGGCTGTCGCCAGAAGCCCGCGTACCGGCGCGCAGTCCCGCAAGACTTCGGCAAACAACGCTTTGATTTCTTCCAGCGCGCTTCGGGACGTCGTTTTCTCCCGCCACAGATCGAGGAACCAGTATACCGCCTCGTGCGTGGCCGCAAAGCCCCCCTCCGCTTCTTCCCGCTCCGAACCCGCGTCCAAAGGCTCCTCAGTATATTCGCACAGGCAGCGCCGCAAATAACGGGTCATGAACTCGTGATAATCCGCCCGTTCCAGCGGCGGCTGGACGCGCGCCAGCCCGCCCTTATAGCGCAGCAGGCGGTGGATCGCGCCCAGAACTTCCGGGTCTTCGCTGTGCATCCACGCCAGCGTCTGCGCGCGGGGCAGCGGGGTCGTTTTGGGCCAGCCCTCCGCGTCTGCGAACTCCGCCCTGATTTGCGCGACGGTCGGGTTCATACCAGCGCCCGTTTCATTATACACTGGAACCGGCCTGCATCAATTCCCTCCCGCCGTTTGCCAGCAGCGCTTTGAAATACGCTGGCGAGCGCATTTTGGTACACGCCATAACCGCCGCGCAAAATTCTTCGGGCGGCTGATAACCATGCGCGTCAATGAAGTGCGCGATGGAAATAGGAGTGACATATAAAACGCCCGCGCCCGGCACGAACAAACTGGCATCCGAATAGGCTTTGACGGGCAGGCCGTGAAATGCTGTCTCCGCTCCGCCCGTAAACCGGCATAATTGGCATGGCTGGCCGCCTGCGGGATACACGGGATTCCAGGGGCTGAGAAGCAGTTTACACAACCTGGCAAAGAACGCCTCCGATACCTCGCCTATCATATAAGGCTTGTCGCGTTCCAGCCCGCCGACCACGCGAAGCCGCGAGGCAGCCGACTCGCCCCAATAATCACAGAGTTCAAGGTCAGCGTACCAGGCCATGAGCGTCTTTTCCGCCAGCAAGCGCAAACCCGCCCAAGCGCCGCCGAGCCGGATTTCTGCTCGACGCAGCCAGTCAGCAGGCGCTTTAACGCGCCGCGGCCAAGCAAACGGCAAACGCACGGCGACATTTTGAGGCTACCGACTCAGCACGACTGCGGTTTCCATTTCGGTTGGCGTGGATTCCTGCGGCACGCGGTACGACAGGATGCTGCTGACGCCCGGTTCGCGCATTGTGACGCCGTACCACGTCGGGGCGGCTTCCATTGTGGTCGGGTTGTGCGTAATCAGCAGGAATTGGCTGCGGGCGCTGAAGTCCTGCACCAGCCGGGTAAACTTTTCGACGTTCGCTCCGTCAAGCGGCGCGTCCACCTCGTCGAGCAGGACGAACGGGCTGGGCTTCACGGCCAGAAACGCAAACAGCAGGGCCGTCGCCGTCAGCGCCCGCTCGCCGCCCGACAGCAGGGTCAGGCTTTGCGCCTTCTTGCCGGGCGGCTGGGCGATGACTTCGATGCCGGTTTCCAGCAGGTCGTCCGGGTTGGTCAGCGTCAGTTTTGTGCTGCCGCCCTCGAACAGGCGCGTGAAGATGCGGTCGAATTCCGTTCGTACCGCCTCGAAGGTTTCCATGAAGACGCCGCGCGTGCTGTCGTCAATCTCGGCAATCGTCGCCAGCAGACTCGCCCGCCCCTTGTCCAGATCGGCCCGCTGCTCCGACAGGAAGGTGAAGCGCTCGGTCAGCCGCTCGAACTCCTCGACCGCCCCGGTGTTGACCGTTCCCATGCCGCGCAGTTCGCGCCGCAGACGGCCCACTTCCATTGCCGTGTTTTTGTCAATGCGAACGTCTTCCGGGCGTTCCAGCGCCTCTTCCCGCGAGATGCTGTACTCGCTTTGCAGGCGCTCTATGAGCTGTGCGCTCTGCACTTCTAGCCGGGCCAGCCGCAATTCTACGTCATGCAGGCCGCGCGTGGTTTCCGTTCGCAGGCGCATCGTCTCCTTGATCGCGTTGTTGGTCTCGAAACTTTCCGCCAGCAGCGTTTGCCGCCGGTCGCGCCACTGCGCGAACTCCGTTTCCACCTTCGTCAATTGCGTTCGCGCCTGCGCCTGCAGCGTCGTCAGGCGTTCGCGCTCGCCCGCCGCGTCCGCGCCCTCCAATTGCGTGGTCGCCAGACGCGCCTCTTTTTCGCGTTGCTGCTGTTCCAGGGCGGCAAGCGATTTCCGGTCGGTTTCCAGGGTCCGAATCAGTCCCTCGCGCTTTTCCCCCAGACGGCTGACTTCCACTTCGAGTGCAATCGCCCGCGCCCGGCAGCCGTCGCGTCGGGCGGCGAGCGCGCGGGTCTCGTCGTTGAGGGCGAGCAATGCATCATCGGCGTGGTCGTTTTCCACGCGGCCCGATTCCAGAGCCTGCGTCAAACGGTCGGCCTCGTTTTGCAGGGTCGTGATCTGCGCTTCGAGCGCGGCGCGGGCGCTTTCTCGGTCGGCCCGGTCGCGCTGCAAACGCTGGCGCTCACGCTCGGCGCTTTGCCGGGCGTTTTCCGCCGCTGTCAGTTCGGCGTGCGTCGTGGCTTCCTGCTGCGCCAGAAGGGTACGCTCGGTTTCGCCCGCCTGCAGGCGCTGCGCGTTCGCCTCGAATAAGGCCGTCAGGCGTTCCACATCGGCCTTCGTGCGCGGCAGAACGGCTTTCAGGTCGTCCATTTCGCCCTTGCGCCCCACCAGGTGCGCGCCCTTGCCCTGCAGCGAACCGCCCGTCAGCGCGCCGCCCGGCGTCAGCAGTTCGCCCTCGCGCGTGACGATTTTGCTCCACCCGTTTACGCGGCGCGAAACCGCAATCGCCGCATCCATGTCAGCGACCACCAGAACGCGGCCCAACAATAATTGCGCCACGCGCGCATACGGCTCGGCAAAGTCAACCACGTCCATCGCGTTGACGACTTCCCCGGCGGCGTCCTCGTCCCGATTGGAAACCGGGGCGGTTCGCAAACGCCCTTCTCCCTGTTGCGGCTCTACCCGCGCGCCCGGTCGCAGGAGGGGCAGAGGCAGAAACGTGGCGCGTCCGGCCCGGTTCTGCTTGAGCCACTGAATGCCCGCTTTCGCTTCAGCCTCGGTCTCGGTCACGATGTCCTGCAAACTCCCGCCCAGGGCCACCTCGATGGCGACACGGTACATTTCCGGCACGGTCAGCAAATCCACGACCGCGCGGAAATGCCCCTGAATCTGCCCGCGTTTCTCGGCATTCAGGACAGCCCGAACGCCCTGATAAAAGCCCTCATGGTTCTCCTGCAATTCGGTCAAGGTAGCAAGCCGGGCCGACTGCTCGGCCTGCGCGCGGCGGGCGGCGTCCAGATCGGCGCGCGTTTTGCGCTGCGCGTCCTGCGTCTCCTGCAAACTAGCCTCGGCCTCGGCTCGCGCCCGCGCCAGCCGCTCGCGTTCCACGCCCCGCAGCTCGCGCAGGGCGAGCGACTGCGCCTCGCGTTCCCCCACCTC
>JBBRNU010000025.1:0-15538 GCA_038230115.1 Chthonomonadales bacterium
CCTCTTTTTGTATGAAGCGCACGGTTCTTGGTTCGCTCTCCCCCTTCCCCGGTGGGGAAGGGGGCCGGGGGGTTAGGTGAATTGCCCCTCCACTGACGTGGCCGGGGATTGGGCGGCATGGCTTCTACGGAACGACGGGGCGGTCGCTGTCGCCGAAGTATAGCAGACCGGGGCAGACTGGCAGGCGCGGAACCGAGGGCAGCGTCTGCGTAATCTTCGGCATCACGACATTGTTTCCGATTTTGACTTCGGGGCGGACGATGGCGCGCAGGGCGCGCGTGGCCCGCGTTCCGACGTTGGCGGTCAAATCTACGCCGGTCGGATGCTGGTAGGGCATCGCGAGGGCCGGGTCGTACACGAAGCGCAGACCGCGCGCGATTTCGATGTCTTTGTACTTGGCGTCCAGCCCTTGCGTCTGCTTCTCGTAGGGCGTGCGGAAGTCGTCGGAATAGGGCTGATTCAACGGATTGATTTTCATGTTGCGGGCCTCGCCGGGAATGTAGCCGTCCGGGTCATGCCCGCCCAGATGATCGTCCGGGACGCGAATGGCGGTCAGGCCGGGATTGACCGGGTTCGGACCGGTCGAGCCGAACTCGGCAGGCGTGTAGCCCCACGCTTCCATCCAGGCTTTCTGATCCCCCATCGAGGCCGTGTAATTCTCCGCTACCGCGCCATAAATCGTGATTCGCACGTCCATCGGTTCCCGGTAGAAGGGGAACAAATCTTTCGCGCGGCGGTCGTTGGCCGAGTCGGTTTTCGTGTAGGACGTGCGCGCGTAGCCGCGCCGCACAAAGGCCTCGCGCGTGTCGTTCGGATTCGGGTTGAACGTATAGCCCGGAATCACGAAGAACGATCTCTCCTGCGCGTACAACAGGGCTTCGATGCGAATGTCGAGCGGCGCGACCAGCAGGTTGCCGAGCAGGTAGGGGGTGGAACCGCCCGACCCGACCGTCACGCCCAGGCTCTGGTTCAACTGGCCTTCCGCCGTCTGGTCAAGCTGAAACCGCAGGATGTTTTCCAGGCCGGGAACCTGCGTCTGGAACGTGCCGACGCCGTATTGTCCGCTGTCGGCCAGCCCGAACGCCTTCTGCTCGAAGTTGGGCGTGGTCGCTTCCGGCTCGCTGAAAAACAGGTTCTGGCCGTTCTGATACTTCAAGCCGAGCGGATAAATGTAGCGCAGACTTGGGTTGTTGTTCGGGTTCGGAACCAGGTCGGCGTTGGCATTGAACGGGTAAAAAGAATTATTGACGCCCTGCGCGTCCACCTGCGCCAGACCGGGATTTATCAGCAGGTTGATGTAGGTCGGGCCGGGCGCGAGGGCGGCATGACGCAGCATCAAATACGGAACGCTGTTCGTCGTGACGCCGCCGACCGAGGTTTGGTAGGTGGCCGGGTTGACGCCGAACGCGAAACTGGCGTCGTAGGTCTGGCGCGACTGGCCGACTTCCGTGCTGAAAGCGTCCAGGTCGGGCGTCAGGCGGCTGAACACGTTGGTCTGGTTTTGCGGCGACATGAACATCGTCGTATTGACGCAGACATAATTGCGGGCCAGGATCGCGCAGGTCGAGGCGCGCTCCAGAACCACCTGCTGCCCGGCGGGTTTCGTGGCGTCCACGTAGCCGTCGCCTTTGACGATGTTGCCGTCAATGTATGCCGTGCCGCCCGAAACAATGGTCAGATGCACGCGCGCCACTTTTCGAATCGCGCTGTCGGGGCTGACGTCCGGGTTCGGCTCCGCGCCCTCCTGCAAGTTCGTCAGCGCGCCATACACGCCTCGGACGCGCACGTTGCCCTCGGCCAGCAGCGTCACGCTGACGCCGTAGGAGTTCTGATCCCCATAGGGCTTTTGCGGGTCGTTCGCGCCCTTCGGCTCGTCGCCATCGTGATCCAGCGCCTGTACCTGCAAGACCGTGCCGTCGCCCAGCGTGTACTTGATGGAGCGCCGGTCGAAATCGGAAAGCGGGATTTCGACGACTTTGCCGCCCGACTGCGTGACTACGCCGCCGTTGATGTTGCGGAACACGCCCGTATCGCTGCGGGTGAGGCGAATGCGGTTGCCGAGCAGCTCGACCGTCAGCCCCGGCGGGCGATAATACGGCCCCTGCCAGTAGCCGGTCGCAAACCCGGCGTTGGGGTTCGTCCAGTCGGCGCGCAGCGAATACGACCCGTTGACGCCCGGCGTGGTGGTTTCATTTTGCACGTCGGTGGCGTTGTCCACGTAAATGCCGCGTCCCCACCCAAACTGTCCGGTATTGATAGTATTGCCCGCGCTGACGTTGATCCAGCGTCCTGAATCGCGGGTCAGGGCGCGGTAGCGCGAAACGCCGCTGCCGCTGACGAAATTATCCAGCACGGGCGGGTCCAGGCGCGGAACCTGCCGCGTGTAGCCTTTGGCGTCCGGGTTGGTCGAGGAGTCGCGCACCAGCCCGCCGAGCGTGTCGAACTTGGCGTCGGCGCTGGGGCGAACCGCCTTGTTGATGTCCGGGGCCAGGGCCGTAATGTCCTGGTTCATGAAAACTTGCTGGTCGTTGTCGTCGAAACTATCGTCGTTCGGGTCGCCGCCGTTGTTATTGGTATTCCGGGTCGGGTTGATGCGAAGGTCGCCCGCCACCTGCACGCCCTCGGTCGTCATATCTACCGACTGCCCGCGCGGGCTGGCGTAAACGAACACGTCGCCCATGAAGCGCAGGTTGGCATTGGAACGAATCGCGCCGCCGAAGAGAATTTCGTTGTTGTTCTTGCCGTCCGGGTGCAGGGCGATGGTTGGGTCGCCGAAAACGCTGGCGACGGCCCGCCCAATGTTGGGCGTTCCCAGAAAAGACTCGGTTGTTCCCCGGTCTTTGTTGGTGATAAAGCGCAGGTAGTCGGTCAGGCCGATTTGCTTGTAGGCGACGAGTTCGCGGCGCAGGCGCGGGGCGTTGCCGTTCTGCACAAAGACCGTCGGGTCCAATCCCTGCCCCAGTTCGCCGGGCCGTCCGACCGAATCAATGCGGATCAACTGGCTGCGCGGGTCGTCCACGTGCGGGTCGTAGGAAACGCGCACCAGGGCGCGTCCGCCGCGCATTTCGATGCGGGTGAACCCCTGCGAGAGCCAGCGGTAATCGGGGTCGGTCAGGCCGAGGGGATCGGGGCCGTTCGCGCCCGTCGTCGTGTTGGGCGCAGTGGGAGCCGGTCGCCAGTCTGCGCCCTCTTCGCTGTTGGTCAGTTGGGCGTCGCAGTAACGAATGCCCGCCTCAGCCAGCGCCTGCGCGTCGGTCGTTTCGCGGCTGCGGCCCGCCGTCGTGAGGTTCCGGGCGATTTGCGTGACGAACAGCCCGCCGATGAACAGCAGCACGAACAGCACGGCCAGCGCGATGATGAGCGTTTGGCCGCGCTGCGCGCGAAGCGCTCGACGCGAAGGGTATGGGCGAAGAATTGCGGACATTTGGTTTCCGATGCTCCCTGCGGGAAAAATGCGAACGGGCGGCTCGCCTCATACGGCTCTGAAAACGATCTGCCTGCCCCCGGCCCTGCTGGAGAATTCACCTAACCCCCCGGCCCCCTTCCCCACTAGGGAAGGGGGAGCAAGACATCAAATTTGCGTGTTGCTGGCAAGGCGGGTTCATGGCGCTTTTGTTCACCCTCGCGGTGATTTCTCCCAGTCGCTGGCAAGAGACGCATGGTTCTTGTTCAGTCACCCCCTTCCTCGGTGGGGAAGGGGGCCGGGGGGTTAGGTTCCCGCGCCTGAAAAAGAGACGGAGACGGGCGACTGCCTTATCTCTTAGAAGACAACTTAGCGCTGCAAGTTCCGTATCTTGATCTTATTCGACAAATCAATGATTTGCGGGCGCGACGAGGCCGGATCGTACAGGCGCGCTTGCAGGCCGACAGTCATCAATTCGCGCGTCAGGTAGTCCACTTTGATGACGTCGTTGGGCCGGTTCATCTGGAAGTTGTACGACACTTCGATGGGATCGGCGGTTGTGGTCGCGTCCACCGCGCCAATCGTCGGGTTCGCGTTGACGCCGGGCGGGTTGATCAGCGGATTCCATTTGTGAACCGGCAGGCTGTTCGGCCCCGCCGCGACAAACCCGGTCGCGATGTCGTCCAGCGAGTTCGGGCGCGAAGCCGCGTCCCACGTGCTGTTGAACTCGATGTAACCCACCTTCACGCGCGGGTCGTTGACATCGGCGGCGTTCTGGGCGTTGTTAATGTCCTCGTAATTGATCTTGTACTGGTTCGGGCCGATCTCGCCGACGTTCGCCGAAACGCGGGTGTACTGAATGCGAAAGCCGTAGTGCGTACCGGGCCGCTGATCGGGGCCGAAGATGCGCTCGCTGCCCGGCACGATCCGCACTTTCGGCAGGACGCTGCCAGCGGGAGTCGCGAACTGCTTGAGCGGCGAGATCGAATTGGCTTCCGGGGCGTTCAGCGCGACGGTTCCCCAGAGCGCGGTCGGAAGCGTGTCGCCCAGGTTCAGATACCGTTTCTGGTACTGCCCGACGTTGCCTGCCGCGTCCGGGTCGAGCCGCGCGTTGACGTCGGCGGGGCTGTAACGCTGCGCCATCGGCAGGTTGTTCACGTCGCGCACCAGAACGGTCTGCGGGAACGAGAAAGTGACCAGGCCGCGCGTTGGGTCTACGGCGAAAGCGAGTTCGCAGTTGCGGTTCTGGAACGCGCCGGTGTTGACGTTGATTTGCGGGCCGACGTCGGGCGTTCCGGCGTTCGGCTCCGGCGCGGGGTCGCCCGGATTTACCTGGAAGTGGAAAATTCTGCCGTCGCCGATGGACTGGTAGTATTCCAGTTTCGTGGGCGCGACCGGGTTAAGCGGGTCACGGCTCGGATTGGCGGCGTCGTTGTTGCGATACACGATTACGCGATAGGGCGTGGACCAGTGCGTGTACTGCGCGGAATAAGTGGCGGGCGTGAAGCCGCTGCCGACGCGCGGCGAGTCGGGCGGCGTCGGCTGGTTCGGCGTCGGCTGGAACGCCGCCGCCTCTTCGTTGCCCGCGCTTTCCAGGCCCGTCGGCGTGCCGGGGTCGTTCTGCACGAAGCCGGGCGTGAAGCTGGTTAGGGTGCGAACGCTGGGGCGGCCATTCGCATCGAAAAGAATGTTGTTATTGTTTTCGTCCCGGTCGAGCGCAATCATGTCCACTTTTTTGAGCGGCATCAGGGACGCGGAAACGGCGGCCCAGTTCTCCCAGATTTGCACCTTGCCATCTTTGTTTATGTCGCGCCAGCCCGGAACCGCCCAGACTTTTGGATCGCCGTTGGTTCCAGCGTCACTATTATCATAGAAAAAGTTCGGGTCGTGCAGTTCGACAGGATTTTTCGGATCGTTCCCTAAGACGCCATTGGCCGCGCGCGTGTGGAACAGCATCAGGTTTGGCACGAAGGGCGCGGTGGCGTCGTTGGGCTTGGTCGGGTCGGGAATGTAGGTTAAGACTTCGGCGCGGTACAGCGTGTAGCGGTTGTCCTGCGCGTCGCTGACCGTGTTGAAGTCCTCGTAATGGTTGGCGTAGCCGTGAAATTTCCCGTTGCTGTCAATTGGCATCCCGTTCGTCGGGCCGTCGTCCGGTTCATTGTTGGCTGGATGACCGTCTTTACCGGAGCGGTTATCGCGCAGGCCGATGAACAGGCGCCCTAACGTGCGGCCCGGCGCGAGGGGCAGTGCGAACCCGCTTTGCGCCGACGTAATGTTGGGATTGTCGTAGATCGGCTGTCCGGTCGTCGGGTCAATCGGCGTCTGGCCGGGATGCTGATCGAGCTGGCGGGCCGGAGCCACGTACTCGATCATGCTGTACGGCGAGCGGCGGAAGAAGCCCGCGCCGTTCTTATCCGAGAACCACAGATTGATCGGCGTGCTGGCGTTGTCGAACACGAAGACCGCGTTGCTCAGCGTCGTGTTGATTTGACGCATCGTTTCGCGCGCGGCGGTCTGGCCCTCGATCTGCGTGCTGGCCCGGCTGGTCAGATTGTAACTGTCCACGAGCGGCTTGAACACAAGGGTCAGCAGAATGGACGTGATCGCGATGACCACGAGCAGCTCGATCAGCGTAAAGCCGCGCCGCGCACGGGACAAATTTTGTTTTTGCATCGGTTTCGTTGGCATGAGAAATTGACCTACGCCAATCGGCGTTCGATTCGCGTCCGCAAGACGAGGTTAGAAAATGCGCGCTTATCGCGTCTGCGCTTGCAGGAGGAAAGTGTCCGTGTCCACTTTGCGCCAGCGGTCGCCGCTGCGCCAGATGACCCGCGATTTCAGCGAGCTGCCCTGCACGTTGCTGACCGCAAGCCCCGTCGGGTCGCTCGTCCACTGCCAGGCGTCGGTATCGGCTTCGGCGTGCTGCGAAATCAGGTCAATGAAGGTGAGCGTCACGCCGTTGAACGTCTCGAACAACGCCCGGTTGTCATTGATCTGGTAGGCTTCGTTCGTGAACCGCTTGATGATGGGCTTGTTTTGCGAGTCCATTTTGTTGGTGACGGCATAGTACTCGCCCAGCACGACCGTCTTGCCCGCCTCTGAAGGCGGGAAGTACAGGCGATGCAGCCCGCCAACGTTGTTCGCGCTGCCGCCCACGTAAAAACTTTTGTAATCCACGGTCGCCGGGGTATCCGCTTTGGTGTAGCGCGCCTGGGCCTTCTGCACCTGCATCCCCCAATCTTTCTGGGTGCGATAGAAGAAGCGCAGCGTGGCGGACTGCAAGCCTTTGTTGGCGACCGCCGCGTCGTCGAACCGAACGCTGCCGACCTGCGAATTGACCGTGAACGGGATCGAGAGCGCGTCCGTCACGCCGCCCGCGATCTGCCCCAACTCCTCGCCCGTATTGACGTTATAGACAAGCACGTCCGGCGTAGCCTTGCTGTCGCGGAAAATCCCGTTGTAAGCCGTCTGGTCGGCGAGAATATCGCCCTGCGTCAGGATGAACGGCAGTGACAGCTTGACCGTGTAGGGCGGTTTCGTCGGCATCGAGCGGTCTTCGTGGATGATATGGTTGTCGCAGGACGTGTAGTCCACACGGGCCGATAAGGGACGCGGGCCGCTCGTGGTCTGCTCGATTTCGTTGTGGCCGCGCGGGTTGAAAATCAAGACGCCGACGTTCGCGTAGCCGCCGTCCTGCTCGCTGTACCAGGCGTACTCGTAGGGATCGTCCGACCAGACCGGCGCGTTCGGCGTTCCGTTCACCGGATAATCGTTGACCGGCGTGCTGTTGACCAGACGGAAGGCGCGGCTCACGTCCTCGCTGTTGCGAACCAACCCGGTGAAGTTCTGGGGCAGGGCGGCGGCGCGGGTATCGTTGGCGGCGGCTCCGGTCTTGAAAATCGGCTGCCAGATCGGCGGCAGCGCCTGGCCGTTGGGCGCGGCGTTCGCCGGAATGTCGTTGACCGTCAGAATGGTCGTAGTCGGATCGTTCAGCGCCGAGCGGACGGAAACTAGATTGCCGTTGGCGACATAGTAATTGTAGCTGATGGTAAAACGGCGCTTGCCGGTTCCGATGCGCGGATAGAATGCAATTTGAAGGTTCTGGTAATCAATCGCGTACTGCGACGGGTTTTGCAGAATTGGCGTCGGGTCGGGCGTGTCGAGCGTGGGAACCGAACTCTGCTCCGTGCGCTGCAGGGCCGCGCCGCGCACGGCGATGCTGTCGGTGGCCTGGTTCGGGTCGTTGGGATCGGTTCCAAAGGCGTTGTAAACCGGCCCGTTCTGCACCATGTAGACCGCGCCGAAGACCTTGCCCGCGTTGGAGGTCGGGATGGGAATGCGGAAATTTTCGCCGATGATGTGCCGGATGCGGTTGATGTTGGAGAAGTAGTAAGGGTCCGCTTTGTTCGTCAGGGCCACGTTGGGAACCAGCGCCTGCAAATCGTCGAACGTCAGGTCGCGCAGGTCGTCGGGCAAAACCGAGGTGTCTACGGATTTCGTGTCCGGGGCGCCGTTCGCGTCGGGCAGCAGGGCGACCACGCTTTCGAAGATCGATTCCGTGTTTTTTTGCTGATCGAGCTGCTGCCCCGCCAGACTCTGGCCGATGGTCAATTCGCCGGTGCGCTGAATGGTCAGGAAGCCGCCGGGGAACAGCCGCAGCACCGACAGAATGCCGATGAGCAGCACGACGAGAACGACGAGAACCTCGATCAGCGAAAAGCCGCGCGCCGGGTGTCGGCGCTTCGACGGCGCGTTGCGGCGATGGAAAACCCGAATTCCGGTTGTCATACCCTGTCCAACCCTTCCCGCGACGGTTCCGTCCGGTTCAAATAGCAGACGCGCTTGTTTGCTTCTTCTTCGACTACCCGGCTGCGGCGAATGTTCCGAGCCGAACCTGAGCCAGAGGTAGCCAGGGCTAGAAAAGACCCGGCACGGAGGCTTCGCTTGTGCGGGCCTATAAAAGACCCGGCACGGAGGCCTTCGGCCAAGCGTCCTCGCGGACGCAAAAACGTTCGCGCCAAAAGGTTAGCGCGTTCGGGTTTGAGCCACCGAGCCACCGAGACACAGAGAGATTCACGGCAAAATGTCGTCCTATCCGCGAGGAGCGATAAACGTCCGAGCGTTCTGCGTGTCCCGTCCGTGAGGACGCCAGCGAAGCGCGCGAACTCGTTCGCCTCTTTGCCGGGTCTTTTATAGGCCCGGCTGTCGCTCGCTATCAAAATAGGATTTTGGCCCCGACTAAAGCGCATACAAACGGCAGGCGGGGAAGTCTGGCTGTCTTCCCCGCCTGAAAACGCCTTCGCGCTATGGAATTCAGCGGGAGCCATACTCAAGCGGCAGATACACCGGGCTGCCGGGCTTGTAGGCGTCTACGGCGTTGATTTTGCGAGCCGTGCCGGAAAGCAGCAGCACAATCACGCTCGAACTTCCCGCCTGCGCGGCATGGTGCGTGACATACGTGATGATCGTGCGCTCGGTCGGCGGGTTTTTGTACTTGAGCTGCGTGACATAGGGCTTGCCGTTCCCGTCCTTGTCGCAGGCCGCGCCCAACTCATGCGTCCAGTCCGGCGAATAGTGCAGCTCGTATAGAATGACCCCAGTAGCAATGTCTCTTGCTACAGTGCCATCGGCGTTCAGCATCGGCCCGATGTCCATGCTGTCCGCTTTGTAAAACAGTTTGGGACGCCCGACATAGGTGGGCGGATAATTGGGATCGTTCGCGCCATTGGGCAGGATGCCGTTCGGAATATTGCTGTCGCCATAAAGCGTGCAGACGCCGGGAATCGGCGGAGCCGTATCTTCCCACAAAACGAGACGTAGGCTGGGGCCGCCGCCATAAGGCGCGCTGCGCGGGTAATACACCGGCGTGACGGCATTGGGGTCGGCGGCGGGCGCGTCAGCGTTCTGAAACGTCACCAGGTCTTTCACCTGCTCGCGGTAGAGAAATCCGCGATTGATCGTAGACGCGCCGGTTTTGTACTGCCCGGTCGCCTGATCCATAGGGACGATAAATTTCTCGCTCGTACAGCTAGTGTTGGGAGCGCAGCCAATATCGCCAAGCGCCGGACGATTTTTCGTGACGGTGGTATTATCCGCCTGAAGCTGCGAGTAACTCGTTTCGGCGTAGGGGAACAGGGTCGCGGGGAAGCGGCCCTCGTCCTCGTAAAACAGCCGCGCGCCCAGAGACACCGCGTGCAGGTTGCTCAGAGTGTTGCTTTGCCGCGCCTGTTCGCGCACCGTCCCGAAGACCGGGAACAGAATGGCGGCGAGGATCGCGATGATGGCGATCACAACGAGCAGTTCAATCAGCGTAAACGCCCGCCGAAACGCGGAACGCCGAAATCGGGTTTTCATACGGGTCTCTCCTGAGAAGCGGCAGCGCAGCAAGCATCCAGACGTGTCAAAATCAGAAGCGAAACTTCAGCGGGCCGAAGGGAACGAACTGGTTGATGGGAACCGGCTTCACTTTGCCGGAAAGCATCATTACCAGAATGTTGCCGGTGTGGGCCTGGGCGACGTGGTTGGTACACCAGGTCAGTACCGTGTGCGTCGGATCGCAGTTCGGGTATTTGAGCTGGTTGGCGGGATCGCCCCGTCCGCCCGCGCCCGCGCCCGTCCAGTCCAGACTGTAGTGCAGTTCGTACAAAGGCGTGCCGTTCAGAGCTTTGACGACATTGCCGTCTTTGTCCACCTGCGGGCCGACGTCGTAGCTGTCGTATTTGTAAAAATAAGCCGGTTTGCCGCGCAGGGTCGGGTCGTTGAACCCGATGTTGTGCATGATGGTGTCGGTAAACACGGCGTCGCCGACAACGACGCCCTGCCCCTGCGGATACACGGCGCGCGTGACCAGGCTTGCATCGTTGACGAGATTGTCCGGGCAGATAAACGGGGATTTGTCTTTCAGATATTTCTGCCCGCTCAGGAGCGGATGGTACGTCAGTTTTTCGATAGGAACCGGCGTCCCGTTGGTCCCGATGTAAAAGTCGTCGGCGGTCGCGCCGGGCGCGGTCGGCGGAACCTGCACGAAGCCGAGCAGCGACGCCGGGTAGCGGTTGTTGTCCTCGCGGAACAGCTTGACCGCGCGGTAAATGTCGTGCATTTGCGTCATGCAGGACGTTTGCCGGGCCTGTTCGCGGACGCGGCCAAAAACGGGAAAGAGAATGGCGGCGAGGATCGCGATGATGGCGATCACGACGAGCAGTTCAATCAGCGTGAACGCGGCGCGCGTTTGTCGGGGTTCCCTCATGCCTCTCCCATCCATTCCAGCCGTTGTAAATCCGTGTCGTGCGCCCGGAGCGGTCGGTCGCAATGCCTCTATGACGACGCCAATTTCGCCCTTGTTCCCACCCGCCCGAAAAAATTGCAAGCGGCAGCGAGATGAGTTTTTTCGCGTCATGGGCGCATCAATGCCGGAACGCATACGCCAGGTAACCGGCGGTAATCCACTCGCCGAAGAAAACGGTCGCCAGAAACCCGATTGCCAGGAATGGCCCGAACGGGATGGCCGTCGGCGCGGGCGGGCCGTCGTCATAGACCTCGTCCGCCGTGATCGGTTCGCCGCGCTCCTGCCACCAATCCTTCGCGTCGCCTAAGATCAGACACCAGCCGATTTCTTCCAATTGCATTCGCAGCGTGCCGTCGCGAACCATCTGCTCGTCGTTGGCGTCCGGCGCGTCGTTTGTAGAACTCTCGGCGGTCGTATTCAGTAGGTGCGCGCTTGCAGTATCGGCGTTGGCCTGCCGGTTCCGCAGCCAGATGAGGGCAGGGCCGACGATAATGCCGGACAGACAGGACAGGAACACCCAGATCGGAAACAAGCGCAAGGGATTGTCCCCGACAGGAACGAACGCAATCAGCATCGCCCCCATGCCGCGCGCCAGAAGAACGTCGCCCAGACCCATCGCCTCGACGCCCTTCCAAATCCAGCCCGCCAGCCGCACCAGGGCGAAAATCAGCGCGCCGACGACGCCCGCCAGAACGGAGCGCGGCAGCCACCCCCAGAGAAGTTCGTGGCCCGGCTCGCGCGCCGCGATGCCCCACACGTCGCGCCCGACCGCAATCAAGAAAAGGAGCAGGTTCAGCGAAAGCGGGATCGTGAAGGTCGCCAGGTCAATGAAAAAAATCGAGATCAGGACGGCGGTAAAAAGCAGCAGCGCGACGCACGTGGGCGCGTCGCCCAGATACCGCAGGCCAACTGCCACGAACAGCAGCCCCGTCAGCAGTTCCACGCCAAAATAGCGCCAGGAGATCGCCTGCCTGCAATAACGGCAGCGTCGGCCCAGCGCGAGGAAACTCAGGAGGGGAACCAGGTCCAGCCCGGTCAGGTCGTGGCCGCAGTTCGGGCAAAACGAGCGTTTCGGCTCCGCCAGCGACTTGCCGATGGGCAAACGGTAAATCACGACATTGAGAAAACTGCCAATCGTAATCCCGAACAGAAATGCCGTGATGCCCCAGAACCAGACGGGCGCGCTCATCGCATTGACTCCAGGCCGGGGCTATGCAAGAGGGAAGCCCCCGGCCCTTCCTTATTTCGCGGCAAAGCGCGGGCCGCATTTTACGGCGCGGCGCCTGGCTATCCGCCGCCCGCTTTGTCGTCGTCGCCGCCCCCGGTGAGGCTTTGAATGACGCTGACGAGGGGCATGAACATCGCGATGACGATGAAGCCGACGCAGACGCCCAGAAACACGATCATGACGGGTTCGATAGCCGAGGTCAGCGATTGCAGCGACGATTCGACTTCGCCCTCATAGAATTCCGCCACTTTCGACAGCATCTGGTCGAGCGCGCCCGACTCCTCGCCGATCGAGATCATGTGAACGACCATCGGCGGGAACATTTTGCTTTTTTCCAGCGGCTCGTTGATCTTGTCGCCTTCCCGAATGCGGGCGCGGGCGTTCAGGATCGCCTCGCTGATGATGTCGTTGCCGACGGTTCCCGCGACGGTTTCCATCGCCGACAGGATCGGCACGCCCGATACCAGGAGCGTAGACAGCGTGCGCGAGAAGCGGGCCAGGCAGATTTTATGCCCCAGCTTGCCGAAGACCGGAATCTTCAGCTTGATACGGTCAATGACGCGCCGCCCGACTTTCGTGGTTCCCGCATACTTGATGGACATCCAAAGCAGCACGATGATGCCGATGCCGATGTACCACTTCGTCTTGAGGAAGTCGCTAAAGTCCACCAAAAACTGCGTCATCGCGGGCAGTTCTTTCACGCCCAGGTCTTTGAACAATTCGATGAATTTCGGCACAATGAAGGTGCAAAGGCCAAGCACGATCAGCAGCGCGACGACGACGACGATGGCCGGATAGGTCAGCGCGGCTTTCACTTTGCGCCGCAGTTCCATATCTTTTTCCAGGAAGTGTGACAGGCGCTGGAGGGCTTCTTCCAGGACGCCGCCGACCTCGCCGGCGCGAATCAGACCGATGACCAGGTTGTTGAAGACGCGCGGATATTTCTGCATGGATTTGGAAAGCGTCTGGCCGCTTTCCACTTCAGTCTGGATGTCGCGCAGGATGCGTTTCAACTTGGGGTTCTGCGTCTGCTCGCCCAGCACGTCGAGGGCGCGCACGAGCGAAACGCCCGCGTCAATCATCGTCGAGAACTGGCGGCAGAAAATCGAAAGGTCGCCCAGTTTGACTTTGCCCCAGCCCGCGCCCGGCGACCGCTTCTTGTTGTTGGCCGTCTGCTTGACGTCATTGACCTGGAAGCCCTGCTCGACCAGGCGGCGCTTGAGAATGTCCTGATTTTCCGCTTCCGACGTGCCGGTTTTCACGGCCCCCGTCGAATCGCGCACGGTGTATTGATAGGTGGGCATAAAGCGATTCTCCCGGAAAGACGGAACGCCGCTTTCCTGAACGTTCCCATAGCGAGCGGTAGCGTAAAACAGCGAGAACTTTCCTGCAAGATTGCGGCAGGAAAAGAATAATCTAGAATTTGCCGCGCGTCGGTTACCTCAGCGGCGTCAAGCGAAAGACGAGCAGGGCCGCAAGGGTTGCGAAGAGGGCGGTCAGCAGATACAGCGCGGCGAGACGTATCTGCCGCTGCAGCGCCAGCTGTCGCTCCTGATATTCGGCGAACCGCCGCATGGCCCCGCGAAAATCGTTTCCGGCTTCCCCGGCGCGCAGCATCCCGACCGTATGCGCGTCGAAAACTTTCGGGTGTTTTTGCAGAGCCATCCAAAGCGAACTGCCGCTGTTGACACAGGATACCACATCCCGCAGGACGCGCCGCAATTTCGGGTTCGGCGACTGCGCGGCGGCAATATCCAGCGCATACGTCAGCGACGCCCCGCCGTCCAGCAGCGTGGAGAATTGCAGCCAGAAGGACGCCGCTTCCATCTGCCGAATTCGGCCCGGCCCGTCGTAAACCCGCCTGTCTTTGACGGGCTTGACTAGACCCTGTATCGCGAAGCCCTGTTCCAGCAAGCGCCGTTCCAGAATTTCCCGGCTCGGCGCTTCCGAAATGCCCGCTCTTACTTCTCCGGTCGGATCGCTGACCGTAAATTCAAAACTCGGCATGGGCAGGGTTCCTCCGCAGCAAAGAAGACTCGGGGACGGAAATGAATGCTCGTCCTGAAACGCCAGACCGGACGAACGGGATTGAAACCCCGTTCTGAAATGCGCAGCCCGCCTGCGCGGGCTAAAAACGCACTCGCCCTCGTCTGCTTGCGCGCAGCGAATAGGTTCTGGCTTCTTCGCACTCTGAAAACGTTTTGTAAAGGCGGCATTGCAGGCCACGCAGGTGGTCTGCGCGTTTCAGAACGGGGTTTCAATCCCGTTCTTCCTCGTTCGCCGCTTTCAGCGCGGAGGCTTAGCCCCGCGCGTTGTATCCGGGCTGTCCGGGCTGCGGCATCGTGGCGGTGCGGATCATTTTTTCCAGTTCCGCCGGGTTCATGGCCCGCTCCATAGACAACTCATAGGAAATCAGGCCGCGCACGTACAGGTCGCGCAGACACTGATCCATCGTCTGCATCCCGATATTGGCGCTGGTCTGGATCATCGAGGTGATCTGGTGCGCCTTGTTTTCGCGGATCAGGTTGCGAATGGCCGGGCTGGCCTTCATGATTTCCAGACCGCAGACGCGCCCCGGCTGGTTGGCGCGCGGCAGCAGCTGCTGGCAAAGGATGGCCTGCAAGTTGTTCGATAGCTGCAAGCGCACCTGCTCCTGCTGACCAGGCGGGAACGAGTCCACGATGCGTTCGACCGACGTGGCCGCGGAGTTGGTATGCAGCGTGGCGAACACAAGGTGACCGGTTTCCGCCGCCGACACCGCCATCTGCATGGTTTCCAGGTCGCGCATTTCGCCGACGAGGATCACGTCCGGGTCTTCGCGCAGGGCGGCGCGCAGGGCGTTTTTGAACTGCTTGGTGTCCTGCCCGACTTCGCGCTGGTTGATGACGCTGAATCGGTGCGTGTGCAGGTACTCAATCGGGTCTTCAATCGTGATGATATGCTTGCTGGACTCGGTATTGATCTGGTTGATCATGGCCGCAAGCGTCGTGGACTTGCCCGAACCGGTCGGCCCGGTCACGAGGACAAGCCCGCGCGTCAGCCGGGTCAATTCTTCCAGAATCGGCGGCAGGCCCAGTTCTTTCAGGGTCGGAATCTTCTGCGGAATCTGCCGGAAGGCGCTGGCGACGTTGCCTTTATCGCGGTAAACATTGACGCGGAAGCGAGCGATGCGCGCCAGTTGATACGAAAAGTCGAGTTCAAATTCCGTTTCGAACCGCTGTATCTGCTCGTCCGTCAGAATATCGTAAATCAGCCGCTGCGAGGCCGATGGCGAGACCTTATCGAAGGGAATTGGCACGAGCGCGCCGTCCACGCGAATGATCGGCGGGATGCCGACCGCGAGATGGAGGTCGGACGAGCCTTTTTCGTGCATCACGCGGAGCAGGTCGTCAATATGCGCGTCGTCGAGCGGCGTGGGGCGGGCGCTGGCCGCGACCGGCTGCGGCGTTTGGACGGCGATAGGCTGCCCGGTCATCGGGTTGATCTGCGCGGTTCCGCCGCCAATGGTCTGTCCCGGCAATCCCGGCACGGCAGGCGGCAGGCTGGGGTTGAATTGATTGTCTGACATCGTAATTTCTCCAAAAAGTCAAAAGGCTTTCGCCAGCGCCGCTTCGTTCGCGCG
>JBBRNU010000026.1:0-15412 GCA_038230115.1 Chthonomonadales bacterium
AGACGACCGCTGTAAGCGTAAGCGACGCCCAGCGCCAGTCCCAGGGTCAGGAGCGGCAGGGCGTAGGCGACCGTCTGATAGGCCACGCGGTCGAGGGTTTCGAGAGGAGGCAGGCGGCGGAACACCCCCGCCACGCTGCGCGCCTTGAGCAGTCGGTTTTGCACCAGATAAAGGGCGGCGCACCCGAACGCGACCGCGAACAGGCCGAAACTCGCCAGGATCGCCAGGACGTGCAGGCTCACGATGCGGCTTGCCAGCAAAGGGGAGGAAGCGATTGGCCCGCGCGCGTGCAGCGCGCCCCAGAACAACACCAGACACGCGACCGGAAGCGCGATAGCGCCAACGGGGGCCACTTTCGCGCGCAGGTCGAGCAGCGCGAAGGTCAGCGCAATCGCCCACGCCGAAACCGTCAGCGTGCCGTATTCGCTGGCGAACGGCGAATGGCGCGTCGTCAAACACCAGTCGCCAATCGCCCAGAACTGCACGAAAAGGCCCGCCAGCAGCAGCGGACGCCCGACGCGCGATACCAGACGCGGGGCCAGATCGTCGTTGGCGGGCGCGGCGGGGGCGCGCAAAAACAGGGCCGCGCCGTAGCAGACGGCGGCAATCAAATACAGAGCGAATGCGATTCCGGTCAGGGCAGCCGAGGTCATGTCAGATCGCCTCCGCGTGGGAACGGGCCGGGCCAGCCGCGCCCGCTTCAACTTCCGCTGGTTCGATTTCAGCCCGTTCAGCCAGAACTTCGCCCGCGGTCGCAGCGCCGTTCGAAGCGGAGGCGGGCGCGAAATTTTGAGGCGCGACGGTCGTTGCGGACGGCGAAACCGCCGAGGGAATTGTTTGCGCCCCGTCGCTGGCATCGCCGATTTCCGCGCTTAATTCGCTTGCGGAAGGAAAAGCCGTCGCCGCTTCCCTGTGCATGGTTTGTTCCGTTTGCTCTGCGCCGGGCAGGTTGAAGAGCGAGCGCGTGGCCGCCACCAGATCGAGGGCGGCCGCGTCCGGCCCCGCGCCCGGTTCCCCTGGCTGCGCGGCCTGCTTCAAGCGCAAGATGGGTTCGCGCGCCACTTTGTTCATCATGGCTTTGGTCGCCATTTCGATCGCTTGCCATTCGCGGTCGGCGAGCGGCCCCAATTTCGCCCGCAAAATCGCCAGATCGTCCTGTCGAATGCGCTCCAGTCGCGCGCGGAACTGCTCGATAACCGGCGCGGCCTCGCGCGCTCGATACCAGGCCATGAACTTTGTCGTCTCTTCGGCCAGCAGGCTTTCGGCGCGCACGGCCTCGCCCGCCCGCGCGCCCGCCTCTTCACTGACGACGGTCTGCAAATCGTCAATATTATAGACGAACACATTGTCCAGGTCGTCCACGTCGCTGGCGACGTCGCGCGGCACGGCGATGTCAATGAAAAACAGGGGCTTGCCGCGGCGTCGGCGCAGGATGGGCGACAGCAGCTCGCGGGTCACAATCGGATGCGGCGCGGCGGTCGAGGCGATCACGATATCGGCGGTCGCCAGGGCGTCCGGGAACGCTTCGTACTGAATCGCCTTGCCGCCTAGCCGCGCGGCGAGTTCGTCGGCTTTGGCGAACGTCCGGTTGGCGACCATGACGAAGCGCACCCCGCTCGCGACGAGATGCCGGGCGGTCAGCTCGCTCATCTTGCCCGCGCCCAGAATCAGAACCGAGGCATGGGAGAGGTCGGAAAAGATGCGGCCCGCCAGATCAACGGCGGCATGACCGATGGAAAACGCGCCGCGCCCCAGCCCGGTTTCGGTTTGCACGCGCCGCGCGCCGGCAATCGCCTGCTGGAACAGGGTGGTAAGCCCGCTGCCGACCGTGCCGCTGGCCTGCGCCTGCCGGAGCGCGCCCCGCACCTGCCCCAGAATCTGCGCCTCGCCTAAGACGAGCGAGTCCAATCCCCCCGCCACGCGCAGTAAATGCGTCACGGCCTCGGTTTCGGCGCGGCAGTAAAGGTAAGGCGCGAGGACGGTTTCGGCGACATCGTGAAAGCGGGCAAGGTGGCGGCGCAGGGTGAAGAAGGCCGCGTTCGCGTCGCCAGCCTCGACAACCGCGTACATTTCCAGACGGTTGCACGTGGAAAGAAGGACGGCCTCGCGCACGCCGGGACAGGCGACCGCCGCTGTGAGCGCGCCGGGCAGGGCGTAATCTGGGCAGCTGACCTGTTCGCGAATCGCGACCGGCGCGTTATGATGGCTCATTCCAACCACGACAAGATGCACGCTGACTCCCTACGTCTCGTCCGATGGGTTCTCTGCCGGGTCTTCCGACGCCCCGCTTGCGAACAGGCGCAAAAGATCGTTTACGCTCGCCTCGGCCCGCGCGCGGGCAGCCTCGCCCTGCCCCGCGCGCAGCAAAGCGCGTAGAGTTTCCTCGTCCGCAAACAGTCTTTCCTGGGCGAACCGGCGCATCTCGCTATCCGCAGGCTGCTGTTTTATATAGAGGCGCATCCGGCCCAATAGTTCCACAAAGTCGCCGTATTCCGGCCCGAACCGGGCTTCCAGTTCCTGGCTCAAGCGGGCCGACAGCATCGGGTTCGCGCCGCCGGTGGAAATCGCCAGGCAGAGCGCGCCGCGCCGCACCACGCTTGGCGTAATGAAATCGCCCTCGTCCGGCGCGTCCGCGACATTGACCCGGCAGTCCGCCAATTTCGCATCCTTTGCCACGCGCGCGTTCACCTCCCGGTTATCGGTCGCCGCAAACGCCAGACGAGCCTGACGCAACAGGGCGGCATGACGCGCATCGTAAGCGACAAGGTCTACCGTAATAATGCCAGCTTCGGCCTGTTCCTGCAGCGTCAGGGTGATGGCGGGGCTGACGACGTGAACGCGCGCCCCTGCTTCGACCAGGCCCGCGACTTTGCGCTCGGCGACCGCGCCGCCGCCAATGACAAGGCAGGTCTGGCCTTTCAAGTCCAGATACAGAGGATAGAGATTGGGTGAAGACATCGGAAGATAAATGTGAAGGTCGGAAAACCAAAGACTCGAGAGATTGCCGCTGCACGGTCTGCGGCCTCGAAAGCGGCGCAGCCAAGCCGACTTGCGTTTACCGCACAATCGTCTGGCAGCCAATATGCTCGTAGGCTGGATAGTGGGTTCGGGTGAGCGACAGAATAAAAGAGGGAGCGAGACGGCAATCTCGCTCCCTCCCAAACCTCCGCACTCGCAGACGCGGCTTCGTTCGGCGTGCAAGTCGCGTAGGATGCTTGCGCTAACAACACAAGCGTATCCCTGCAACGACGCCACGAAAGGAGAAAAGGATGGAGACCGTCTATCTCATCCTGGGCATCCTGCATCACGCAGTGGCTCTCTACCTTGCGATTGCTGAGATTCAGCGCCGCAAGAACAAGCAGGACCAGTTTCTGCTGAGGGCCAATGCCCGCAGTCTCGCCGAAACCTTAGGAGTTTCGGCGGGGCTGTCTCCCTGCAACTGACCGTGCTGCCCGCGAGAAATTTCTTCCCCGCTCAAAGCATTATACCATATAACTTGACAAGTTAACGTTGTTGTGATAGAAAAAAGACCCCTTCAGCAAGACATTAGGCGAGCCTGAAAATTAAGTCGGGCGCGGAATTGTCAGTGGCGGCGGGGGGGCGCTGGCAGGAGGTTCGGGCGCGAGGGATTCGGGCGCGGTCGCTTCCGTCGCGCTTGCGAGGGCGCGTTCTACCGCAGGCAGCGCGCCGTTTGCCTTCCCATTGCGCGGCGCGGCAGCGACATCATGAGACGCGCCGACCGTTCCGTTCGCTTCCGGCGCCGTCAGGGATTTGTCGGCCATTTCTACTGCCGTATCGTTCGAGAGGTGGTAGGAAAGCACGGCGAGTTCCTGCAAAAACGAGACGTTGCGGACGAAAACATAGTCCGGCACGCGCAGCAGCACCGGCGCGAAGTTCAGGATGGCGTGGATTCCGGCATCCACCATTCTATCGGCGACTTTCTGCGCGGCGAGCGCGGGAACGGCGAGAATGGCGATGCGCGCCCGTAGTTTTTCGTTGGTCTCCTTAAGCCGCGTCACATCCTGAATTTCCAAATCCCATAGCGGGCGGCCAATCTTGCCGTAGTTGTTATCGAATACCGCTACCAGATTCAGGCGATGCTCTTGCAGGCCGGGATAGCCGATCAGCGCGGAACCGAGATTACCGGCTCCGACCAAAATCACGCGCTGTTCGCGGTCAATCTTGAGGATGCGCGCGATGCGGCTTTGCAGATCGCTGACGTTGTAGCCGACGCCGGGCTTGCCGAAATCGCCGAAATACGACAAATCCTTGCGGAATTGCGCCGCGTTGATGCCGGTCTGCCGCTCCACTTCGGCGGAAGAAATCGTATCTACGTTCGATTGTTCCAGGTCTATCAGGAAGCGCAGATACGTCGCCAGCCGCTCCAGGGTCGGAACCGGAACCTTGCCGTGATTTGTCGAGGTCAAATGCGCCACCGTGCCTTACTCTTCGTCACAATCCGCCGCGTTTCCGTGTCGCCATCAAAATCGAAGCCGAATGGACTTGTCGCCCGCGCAACCGCTGCGCGCCAGAACACGCGCAAATGCACGGCCTTCCGCCTACGGTCTGACGGCAGTATACCCGTCTGTCAGAAACAGCGTCAAGCGATGTCAGGGGAGTGGCAAACCTACAACTGTCGAAAGTTCACAGGCGAAGAAATTCATTTCGTCACGGCCTGACACGCCGCTTTCGACAACAGTACGGATAAATCCAGCTTGGCAAGGCTTGCGTCAAAATTTTCCTGTCGAACCCCGCCTTAACAAAACCTTAATAAAGCATCGGGTAAAATATCGGCGAGGGGTATACTGGTAGGCAGGAATGCGTTCACTTCCGCCGCAACTGCCCCTGATGGCTCTTATCTATCGCCTGGTTTCGCATCGTGGCAAACCGGCGCTCGGCCCGGCCCGCGCCCGGTCGCTTGCAATCCCATACGTCTTTTTTCGTTTTCCTAACGCCCTGTTTCGCCTTTTTATGAAGCGACGCGCAGATTTTTACGGGCCGCCGTTCTTACGAGACCCGATGCCGCCGCGCTTTATTCCACTCCCGCATCCATTATTTTTAAGGAGAGCCTGACTTTGAGAACTCGCCAGCGTCTTGCACGAGGGTTCACGCTGATTGAACTACTCGTTGTCATCGCGATAATCGCGATTTTAGCCGCCATTCTTTTCCCCGTCTTCGCCCAGGCGCGGGAGAAAGCGCGCGGCATTTCGTGCCTGTCCAACATGAAGCAGATTGGCACGGCCCTATACATGTATTGTCAGGACTACGATGAAAAGTGGCCGCGCAACGACGATTGCGTCAACGGCGGGACGAAGGCGGTTGCTGGCGCCCCGTCGTCCGCGACCGGCTGCACGGCGACTTTTGGCGACCGCGTGAACCACTACAAATGGTGGTACTGGACCTATCCTTACATCAAGAACACGCAGGTTTTCTTTTGCCCCAGCCGCCAGCGCGATGAAGCCGAGTGGAACGCCAACGCCGAAATTTACAATGCGGGTTACACGCTGAACCTGTCCATCACGGGCAGCCTGAACACGTGGACGCCGAGCGGCCCGGACGTGAACAAGGGCGGCGCATATCGCAACAGTTTCGCGGGCAACGGCAGTCTGGCCGGGCTGACTACCCCCGCCGACACGTTCATCGTGATGGAAAGCTACTATCCCGGCATTCGCTGCTATGTCGTGCCGAAAATCGCCGCCCAACAGACGGCCTATCCCGTCGCGCAGCGGGAATATTGGGAGCAGGCGGGCCTGCTCAAAAACGCCGACGGCTCTATCAACAAGGCGTCCGCGCCTCACTCCGAGGGCTTCAACTTCGCCTTCTGCGACGGTCACGCCAAGTTTATGAATGTCGGCGCGTTCCTCGCCAAATGCCCGACCGCCGCGCAGTACGGCAATCCGCCCAAAGTAGGTGTAGGCGACGGCATGGTGTTGGGCGCGTCGAAAGCGCCGACGTGGTCGCAGCCCTGGCCGCTGTGGGGTTTGCAGTAATGGCCCGGCGCAGCGCGCGTCTTGGCGCGTTTCGCTGGCTTGCGCCGCTCCTCTTCATCGGCGTCATCGGCGGCGCGCTGACGGGATGCGGTCAGAAAGAGACGCCGCCGCCCGCCATTCCGAAGGCGACGCTTCATGCGGAGGAAGCGCGCGACCCGAACCAGAAACTGGCTCCCGCCGCGCCCGCGCAGGCTCCCCCGACCAGTTCCGCGGTCACGGACTGACGCCTGCCTTTTTCATAACCTCCCCAAGCCCTGCACGCATTTCCTTTGCGTGCAGGGCTTTTTCGTGCGCGAGGCGAGAACGAAACGGGAGCGCTTTTTTTCATGCGCCGTTTGATGGCGATACGGGCCACATGCATTTTGGAAGCAGGGTAGAATGGAAATCTATTCGACATCACGGGCCGGAAGGCGCGTGGGATATATTTCGCGCGTTCTAAATCGAAACGGGCGCGTTCCGGCAAAGAAGGCAGTATGGCTATCCTCAAATCCGGGTTTTTATTCGTTCTGGCTTGCCTATTCGAAATTGGCGGCGGCTATCTGATGTGGCAATGGCTGCGGCACGGAAAACCTTTTGCGATGGGCTGCGCCGGGGCCGTGTTACTGGTTCTCTACGGCGTCCTTCCCAACTTTCAGCCAAGCGCGCTGTTCGGGCGGGTATATGCCGCCGCATACGGGGGCTTGTTTATCGTGGCGTCGCTGTTGTGGGACTGGAAATTTGACGGCAATATTCCCGACAAGGCAGACCGAGTAGGAGCCTTATTTTGTCTTGCAGGAGCCGGTATCATTCTCTACTGGCCTCGCAAGTAAACCTTCCAATCTGTCTCAATCGTTGCACGATGAGGCTGAAACAGGGGGAATCCGCCAAAGATAGTTGATGGACTGGAGGGTGTCGTGATGATTCCGCCCGCGTCGTTGCGCGACCTCGTTGCACGGATTGCAAACATCGCGCTTGTGTTAGCGCTGTTCCTGGCTGGCTGC
Source organism: Chthonomonadales bacterium (assembly GCA_038230115.1). Classification (GTDB taxonomy): domain Bacteria; phylum Armatimonadota; class Chthonomonadetes; order Chthonomonadales; family Chthonomonadaceae; genus JBBRNU01. The sequence goes on from JBBRNU010000026.1 coordinate 6,971, forward strand.
AGGCAGGTTCAAAGCCAGGAACCGAAAGAGGTTGAATACCATCTTTTTCGCAGTGAACAAAGGGTGATTATTCGGGGATACAGCGGCGATGCGATGGAGCCTTTCCTTGCCAGGGACGGACGTTTTTTGCTGTTCAACAATCGCAACGAGGCGCCGGAGAACACGAACCTGCATTACGCCGCGCGCCAGGACGACCTGCATTTCGACTACAAAGGGGAAATCCAGGGCGTCAATACGGCGGCGCTGGAAGGCGTGCCGAGCCTGGACAAAGACGGCATTCTCTATTTTGTCTCTTCACGCGATTACGACCAGACCCTTTCGACTCTGTATCGCGGGCGTTTTGTCAACGGCGTGGTTTCTCAGGTCGAGTTGGTTCCCGGCGTTTCGCGGCATGAGCGCGGCATCGTGAATTTTGACGCTGAGATCAGCGCGGATGGAAAAACGCTTTTCCTGGTGGACGGGGACTTTACCGGCAACCCCAAGCCGAAAGCCGCCGTCATCGTGATGGCCGTGAAACAGGACGGCGGGTTTCGGCGCGACCCGCAGAGCGACATCATTCTCCACAATGTGAACGCGGGCAGGCTGGCTTACGCGCCCTGCATTTCGAGCGACGGGCTGGAATTGTTTTTCACGCGGGTCGCGAAGCTCAACGCCGCCGCGCAGCCCGCCCTCTTCCGCGCCGCCCGGAAGCGCCTTGACGAGCCGTTCGGCGTCCCGGAAAGGATCGCGGGCATCGCCGGATTTGTCGAGGGGCCGACGCTGTCGAGCGATGGACGACGGCTCTACTATCATAAAAGAGAGAACGGCCATTTTGTTCTCTACATGATGACAAGAAAAACGAGATAAGACTGCAGGCGGGTTTTGTTGTCGGCGCGAGCAGGATTTCGCCCTGCCGGGGGAGAAATGGCGGGCAAATACCGCAGATGACGGCGGGGTTGGGAGGGGCCGGAAGACCAGCCCCGCCTTTCGCCCTGCGTCGAGGGGACATATTTCCGATGCGTCGCGTTGTTCTGTTCTGCCTGCTGCTGCTTTTTTCGCGCTTTGCGCTGGCCCAATCCCCGCCCGCCTATTCCCTGCGTCAGTATCTCAACATTCGCGGCGCGGGCAGCCCGACCCTGTCGCCGGACGGCGCGCAGGTCGCCTTTCTCGCCGGCACGACGGGAACCGCGCAGGTATGGAAAGTCGCGAGCGGGAGCGGCTGGCCGGAGCAGCTGACTTTCTTTTCCAGCGGCGTTTCCGCCCTCGCCTGGTCGCCCGCGCGCAGCGAACTGCTCGCCGTGACAGACAACAATGGCGATGAGCAGTACCAGTTTTACCTGGTTCGCGCGGATGGAACCGGCGTCACGCCCCTGACCGCCGATCCGAAGGTTCGGCACGAGTTCGGCGGCTGGTCGTCGGACGGCAAGAACCTGTACTACGCCAGCAACGCCCGCGACCCGCGCTACACGGACTGCTACCTGATGGACGCGGCGACCGGGAAAGAACGGCTGGTTTTTCAAAAAGACGCCAGCATGACCGCCGAGGCGCTGTCGTCGGATAATCGTTTTTTGGCTGCGTCCGTCTCGACTTCCAACGTCAATAACGACCTTTATATCGTGGACGTGGCGACCGGACAGGGCCGACGCGTGACGCCGCACACCGGCGACGCGCGCTATGGCGTGATCGGGTTTTCTTCGGACGCCAAATCGCTGTACCTGACGACGGATCAGGGGCGCGAAACCAACAACCTGGCCGAAATGAACGTGGCGACGGGCGCGATCACGTTTTTACAGGACGAGAAGTTCGATGTCGAAAGCGCGCAGTTATCCCCCGATGGCCGCCTGCTCGCCTACAGCGCGAACCGGGACGGGTACGAGGAACTGACGGTCTGGGACACGCGGACGCGCAAACCCGTGCGCCTGCCCGACCTGCCCAAAGGCATCGTCACGCCGCGCAACTTTTCGGCCAACGGCAGGCGGCTGGCAATCGGCCTGAACACGCCCGCGCGCCCCGGCGACGTCTTCGTTCTCGACCTGGCGGAGCGGCGGGCGCGGCAGGCCACGTTCAGCAACAAGGCCGGGATTGACCCGGCAACGTTCGTCGAGCCGACTCTGGTTCGTTACAAGTCGTTCGACGGCCTGGAAATTCCCGCCTTTCTGTACCTGCCCAAAAACGCGCCGCAGGACAAGTCGCTGCCGGTCATTCTGAGCGTGCATGGCGGGCCGGAATCGCAGGAACGGCCCGGTTTCGCCAGCCTGTACCAGTATTTCGTCAGCCGGGGCTACGCGGTTCTCGCGCCCAACATCCGGGGCAGCAACGGCTACGGCAAATCCTACCTCGCCCTCGACAACGGCCCCAAGCGCTGGGACGCCCTGAAAGATTTGAACGCCGCGATTGACTTCCTCGGAACGCAGCCCGCCCTGAACGCGGGCAAAGTCGCCGTGTATGGCGGCTCCTACGGCGGATTTGCGGTTCTCGCCATGCTGACGCACTATCCGACGCGCTTTGCGGCAGGCGTGGACGTCGTGGGCATTTCGGACTTCAAGACGTTTCTGGCGAACACGGCTCCGTATCGCCGCGCCAACCGCGCCGCCGAATACGGCGACCCAGAAAAGGACTCGGACTTTCTGGACGCGATTTCGCCCGCCCGCCACGTCGAGAACATCGTCGCGCCGCTCATGGTGATCGCGGGCGCGAACGATCCGCGCGTACCGAAGTCCGAAGCCGACCAGATCGTCGCCAAGATCAAAGCCCGAAACGGCGTCGTGGAGTACCTCGCCTTTCCCGACGAAGGGCATGGCGTCGCGAAACTGCCCAATCGTATCCGCGCGTATGAGGCCATCGTCGCGTTTCTTGACACGTACCTGCGGGAGAAGCAGACGAGCGTGAAATAGACAATCGCGCAATGAACGGGCTGCCGCAGGCGGTTTGAACCATCGAATTGAAGGAACCGAAGCGGGCCGAAAAGGAGGCCGAACATGTTTCGAGTGGCCCTCGTGGGCGCGGGCGGCATGGCGGGAATGCACGCGAGCTGCTACAAGCAGATTGCGAACGCGGAACTGGCGGGCGTCTTGGACATTCGGCCCGACGCGGCGCAGGAGTTGGCGCTGCGGCACGGCGTCAAAGCGTTCACGGATTTCGGCGCGATGCTAACCGAACTTCGCCCCGATGTCGTGGATGTTTGCTGCCCCACCCCCTGGCACGCCGATTATGTCTGTCAGGCCGCGCAGCGAGCCGGAGAATTGGGCATTCGCGGCATCGTGACCGAAAAGCCGATGGCCCGGACGCTGGCGGATTGCGACCGTATGGCGGAGGCGTGCGAGCGGGCGGGCGTTCCCCTCTTCGTGGCGCAGGTCGTGCGCTTCTTCCCGGAATTCGTCGCGGCGAACCGGGCCGTGCGGGAAGGCGCAGTCGGTCAGCCTGCCGCCATTCGCACCCGGCGCGGCGGCGCGATGCCCCACGCCTGGAACGACTGGTATGGAAAATTCGACCTGAGCGGCGGCTGCGTCCTCGACCTCATGATCCATGATTTCGACTGGCTGCGCTGGACGTTCGGCGAGGTGGAACGGGTCTTTGCGAAGGGAACCGGCGCGTCCCGGCTACCCGATCTGGATTACGCGCTCGTCACGCTTCGATTTCGCAGCGGGGCGATTGGTCACGTCGAGGGAACGTGGGCCGATCCGAGCGGCTTTCGCGTGGCGCTGGAAATCGCGGGCGACGCGGGCCTGCTGGAATACAATTTCAACCAGCCGACCAACGCGCCCCTGCGCTCGGCCCTGACCACGACGGGCGGCGAAGCGCGGGCCGGAGTCGCGGTTCCCGAAAGTCCGACCAGCGTCAATCCCTATCAGGCCGAACTCGCCCATTTTCTAGACTGTCTGGAAACCGGCGCGACGCCCGACATTCTGCCCGCCGATGGCCGCGCGGCGGTGCAGATCGCCCTCGCCGCCCTCGAATCCATCGCGACCGGCCAGCCCATTTCGCTATAAGGCAGCCCGCCATGTCCGCCCCAAACGACAACAATTCCAACGCCTCTGCCATCAATCCGACCTTTGCGCGGCGCAAGGCGGGCGACGACTGCCCGATGTGTCCCGATGCCGAGGGTGATGACACCGTAGCGACATTGCCGTCGGGCCGCGTGCATTTGCAGAACGACGCCAATTATCGCGGCTACTGCACGCTGGTTTTTCGGCGTCATGCCATCGAGTTGCACGACCTTTCGCGGGACGAGCGGGCGCAATGGATCGAGGACGTCGCGCGCATCGGGGCGGCAGTTTCGCGCTTGTGTCAGCCCGCCAAATTGAACGTGGTGATGCTGGGCAACCAGGTTCCGCATTTGCACTGTCACGTTATGCCGCGTTATCCCGACGACCCGGAATGGGGCCATCCGCCCGCCTTTCGCCGCCCCCGCGACCGCCGCCTGCTGCCCCCGGAAGAATACGCGCAACTGCGGGACGCCCTGTCCGACTGGCTCGCTTCCGAACCGACGCCAGACAAAACCCGTATCGGCGAAAATTGACATCGGCCCGGTTTTCAAGTAAACTGGAACGGTTTGGTCTGCAATTTCCGAATTATGACTGACGTAACCGAGGGGCTGGGAGTTGAACGGGATTGAAACCCCGTTCTGAAATGCATAGCCCGCCTGCGCAGGCTAAATACGCGCCGCGCCTTGATTTTTATCTTTCGCTTGGGTCACCCCTCCTCCCCGGCCCTTCTCCCTGCATTGGAGAAGGGAGCGAAGGCGTGGGGTTGGCGCGTTGCAGACAAGGAAAGAACCTTGCCCCGGCGCGTCGGCATTGTGAATTTAGCCCGCGCAGGCGGGCTGTGCATTTCAGAACGGGCATTCATGCCCGTTCGTGCGGGCTTTACAAATCCTGCCGGGGATTTTACCCCTCGGCTCCCGAACGAACGAACATCCGGCGTAATTTACGGCACGACATGAAGAGGACGCGACAATGCCGTTAGCGGCGATTACCGACGAGATTTCGCAGGACTTCGAATACGCGCTCGACGTGATGGGCGAATATAACGTTCAGGGCGCGGAACTGCGCGGGCTGTGGGGAGCCAACATCGCCGACCTGACCGACGCGCAGGTCGAGCGCGCGAAGAACGCCCTGCACACGCGCGGCCTGCCGGTCGTGTGTCTGGCGACGCCGTTTTTCAAGTGCGACCTGCCGCGCGAGGCCAATCCCGACGACGGCAATGCCGGGCCGCTGCACCTGGCCCCGCCGCGCCCCTTTGCCGACCAGATGGAATTGCTGACGCGCTGCATTCGTCTGGCGAACGCTTTTGACACCCGCTTCTTGCGCGTCTTTTCATTCTGGCGCAAGGACGCGCTGACGCCGCAACTGGAAGAACGCATTGTCGAGGCATTCGCGGAGCCGGTCGCCCTGGCCGAGCGCGAAGGCGTGACGCTGGTTCTGGAAAACGAACACGCCTGCTATCTTGGAACCGGGGCCGAGGCCGCGCGCGTCGCGTCCGAAATCAATTCGCCCGCCTTTCGCCTGGTTTGGGATCCCGGCAACGCTTTTCACGCGGGCGAACTGCCGTTTCCCGACGGCTATGAGGCCGTCAAGCCCTACATGGCGCACATGCATATCAAGGACGCGCGCCTGGTCGAAACGCCGGATAGCGGGCCGCAGCCGCAGTGGTGCGTGATCGGCGAAGGCGAAATTGACTATGACGGGCAGTTCGCGGCGCTAAGGCGGGACGACTATTCCGGCTGGATTTCGCTCGAAACGCACTACGTCCCCAAAACCGGGAGCGGGCCGAATGGCGTCGGGACGCCGGAAGACGGCTCGCGTCAGTGCCTCGCCGCCCTGCAAAAATACTTCGCGTGATTCGAGCGTAAAGAGAGAACGGGGTTTCAATCCCGTTCTTGAAACGCGGCGAACGGGATTGAAACCCCGTTCTGAAACGCGAAGACCACCTTCGTGGCCTTGAATGCCAATGCCGAGGGCCGGAGCGCGTCCTCGCCCAGCGAAGGTAAACGAGACAGAACAATCTTTACTGATCGTCTCCTTAGTTTCTATTATCTTTCGCGCCCGTTCAATCGCGAAAAGGGTTTCCAGAGTAGTAGTTCTTTAGGCGTTTGTCAGTAACTCGCGCAGAGCAAGTTCAGAGCGCGTCACCAGCCAGCGCTGTGTTCAGCCCGCGCAGGCAGGCTGTGCATTTCAGAACGGGGATTCATTCCCGTTCGTCCCCGTGCGTCCGGCTTCGCATTTCAGAACGGGCAGTCATGCCCGTTCTCGGTTTACTTTAAGGATATTCAAAAGAATGGCTGATCCGCTTTCCATCGCAACCTGGCGTAATATTTTCACGAAGCACGGGCAGAAACTTGGCTGGGGACTGGCCGTGCTGTTCGGGCTGCCGCTCGTCGTCGGGTTCGGCATGAACCAGTATTCCGGCCACGTCAATCCCCAGGCCGTAAGCGCGGCGGCGGCGCAAAGTTCGACTTTCGCGACCGTGAACGGCGAGCCAATCACACAGGGCGAGTTCGCCGCCGCCCTGCGAACCGTGCGCGGCACGACGCCCGGCGAGCAGTTCGCCGTCGCGCAGGGCCAGATTGTTGACCGGCTGGTGACGCTTGCGGTCGCCCGGCAGGAAGCCAAAGCGCGCGGCGTCAAAGCCAGCGACGCAGACGTGGATCGGGCGCTGGCGCAGGAGCGCGACAGTCTGGGCAAAAACATTTCCGACGCCGAATGGGAAAATTACGTGCAGAGTATGCACAACATGAGCCTGAGCGATTATCGCGACGCGATGGCGAAACAGGCGCTGATTCCCGCGCTGGTAAAAAGCTTTCAGGATGAGGAAAAAATCACGCCCGACGAGGCCCGCAACCAGAGCGCAGAAGTGAAATTGACTTCGGTTCTCATTCCGACCGCCGCGTCGCCCATGATGCCGCTTCCCAAAGGCGTGACCGTTTTGCCGGATGCCGACGCCAAGAAAAAGGCTGACGCCCTGCTCGCGCAGGCGAAGGGCGGAGGCGACATCGGGGCGATTGCCCGCGCGAACTCCGCCGATCCGGGCGCGCAGCGCGGCGGCGACAAAACCTGGCGTCCCGAATATCAGGTCATGTCGCCGCAGTTCGGCGCGCTCAGTTACGGCAAGGACTTCGACGAGGCGGTTCACAAAACGCAGCCCGGTCAGTTCACCGACGTGGTGAAGGCGAGCGGTCTGGCGCAAGGCTACGTTTTCGCCAAGTTGCTGGAACGCCGCAACAACGTGCCGAAAGATTTCGACGCCAAAAAAGTCACCGATCAACTCAAACAGCAGCGGGGCGGCGCGAAAATCGAGGCGCTCATTCTCGCCAAAGTGAAATCCGCGCAGATCGTATTCAGCGACCCGGACAAGAAGGCGTTCTACGATTTGTCGAAATTGCGCCAGATGGATCAGCAGCGCATGATGGCGCAGTTGGGTCAGGCGGGGCCAGACGCGCCGACCGCCGAAACCTACGCCAGACAGCAAAAAATGGTGGATGACGAGATGGAAGCCCTGCTCAAGAAGCATCCCGACGACCCGTCCGTCGCCCTCGTCGTAGCCGCGTCGCTCAAGACGAAACGCTACGCCAAAGACACGACGCCCGCGCAGCAGGATCAAATTCGCGACCGCCTGATACTGCTCGACGAAACGGCCCTCAAAACGACCGAAGACCGCAACACACGCTTCGAACTCGCCGACCTGTATCGGGACAAGAAGCAGCCCGACCTGGCGGACAAGCAGTACGCGCTTCTGTCGCGCCTGCTGAACGCCGATCCGCCCTATGATGTGAACACGATGCAGACCGCGCTCGACACGCGCAAGCGGCTCGTGTCCTCGTTCCGGGCCGTCAATCAGCCCGCCGAGGCCGACAAGCAGCAGGCCGAGGTCACGAAATTGGAACAGCAGCTGACCGTCGAGCGGCAGAAGCAGGCCGAGGCGCAGAAGGCGCAGGCCGCGCCCGGCGCGGTTAACCTCAACGTGCCGCCGGGCGGGAACGCCAGCGCGACCCAAACCGTTCCCGCGCCCGGAGCCGCAAAGGGAACGCCGCCGGTTCAGACCGCCCCGCCCCCCGTTCCGGCGAAATAACGACCGGCAGACGGTCATTGAGGCATTGGCCCATCGTTCGTCCTATCTTCTACGCCGTCCGTTCTTTCGTTCCTTGATGCAAGGCGCGAGAGACGGACGGCGTTTTTTTGCTGTTTTACGAGTTTTACGAGCCGGAACGCGACGGAATTCACTTCCTCGCTCGGCAGCGTGCGGCGGGGGCGACGGAATAAATTCTACAACTGTTGAAAGGACGACCGCTCGCTTGCCTTCTCGACCTTTACAATGCGCTTTGTACGCCCGCTTAAACGGCTTGCCAGTTCGGTTAGCGGATGCTGGCAGACAACAGTTCAATCTCAAAGGTCGTAACCGGGCAAACGGCCTTTCAACAGTTGTAGAATAAATTCCTTCGCTCGGTAGCCTGCGGCTGTGTGTCCT
>JBBRNU010000027.1:0-15402 GCA_038230115.1 Chthonomonadales bacterium
ACGGCGGGCAGGACGGCAGCGGCAGGAGCGGCAGCGACATTCGGCGCGGCGACGGGCGCGCCGCCAGCGGAAAAGTCGGCGGCGGTCACCACAGGAATATCTACAGGAATGTTTGTGGCGACGGCGGCAGGAACGGCAGGCGGCGTCTCCTGAGCGGGAACCTGGGACGGGTCCAGCGGGCCGGTCGGGGCCGAGTCAAATTCAAGGAACGTAGGGCGGGGAGGGGGCGCGTTCGACGCTGCGGTCTCGACGGGCGGCGCGCTCGCGTCCTCGCCCGCTTCCGACGAGGGCGCGGGCAGTCCCAACCGATTTTCCAGCGCGGTCAGCATCGCTTCGGCGCTTTGCTCGTGCGAAATCGGCGGCGCGGCGGGCGTGTACGCCGAGCCGGACGCCCCGCCTCCTGCCGCCGCGTTCGCGACCTCGCCGCGCGCCGACGCCTCGCGCTGCAGGCCGCGCATCTTCTCGCTGGCCCGATTCCACATCGCGTCGGCTTCGGTTCCCAACCCCTCCGGCGAATTGGCCTCGACCTGCGCGCCGCTCAGTCGGGCCATTTGCGCGGTCAGGTCGTTGGCCTGCCGAAGCAGATTGGCTTCCTGCTCCGGCATCTGGATTTTGGCGGACTCGGCCTGGGCTTCCGCTTCGGCCAGCAGTTTCCGCATTCGTTCCAATTCGGCCTGCCGCGCCAGGCGAAATTGCCGCAGGTCGCTCGCCACGTCGGGCTTGTTGATTTTCTCGGCCAGACCGACTTTGGCGTCAATGTCGGCGAGCAAGCGTTCCAGATTAACGACGTCATCCTGCAATTTGTTGCGCCGCATGACCGCGATGACGACGCCCTCGCGCAATTGCGACTGGGCCTGTCGAATCTGCGCGATGGCGTCGCTGATTTGCAGTCTGGCTTCCTGAATTGCGTTTGGCGCGCTCATAAGGGCTTGCTTCTCGAACGTTTTGAACTGCCTATCGAAAAGTGACGGAAAGAGTGACAACGCGCGTCAGGGCTTGAATTGTCCCTTGAAAGCGCTGATGGCCTTGCCGAGCGCCTCTTCCGTCGTGGCGTCCAGGTCTTTCGTCCGGCGGATTTTCTCCATGATGTCCGGGTAGCTTTCCGCCATGTAGGGGTGGAATTCTTCCTCGAACCGACGGATGCTGGCAATCGGCAGGTCGTCGAGATAGCCGTTGTTTCCGGCATAAATGATCGTGACCTGCTGTTCAATCGGCATCGGGCTGTACTGCGGCTGTTTCAGAATTTCGATGAGCCGCGCGCCGCGCTCCAGCTGATCGCGGGTCGCTTTGTCGAGGTCGGACGCGAACTGCGAGAAGGCCTGCACTTCGCGGTACTGGGCCAGGTCGAGGCGCATACGTCCCGCCACTTTCGAGCCTTTCATCGCCGACACCTGCGCCGCGCGGCCCACGCGCGAAACCGAAATGCCCGCGTTGATGGCGGGGCGCACGCCCGAAAAGAACAGGTCGGGTTCGAGGAAAATCTGCCCGTCCGTAATCGAGATGACATTGGTCGGAATATACGCCGACACATCGGACGCCAGGGTTTCGATGATCGGCAGGGCGGTCAGGCTGCCGCCGGTTCCCGGCAGACGACGGATTTCCAGGTCGGCGCTGTTGGGCAGGGCGGCCAGCGCCTCTTTCGCATGGTCGCGGCCCTCGCCGCCCTCGTAGGTTTTGCCATCCACGCCCTGCGTCACGCTGCCATCCGCAGTTTTGGCGACGAGAATGTAGTCTTCGCGCACTTTGGCGGCGCGCTCCAGCAGGCGGCTGTGGATGTAGAACACGTCGCCGGGATAGGCTTCGCGTCCGGGCGGGCGGCGCAGCAGGAGCGAAACCTGCCGATACGCGACCGCGTGCTTCGACAGGTCGTCGTAAATGACGAGCGCCGCCTGCCCCTTGTCCCGGAAGTACTCGCCAATCGCGCAGCCGGTGTAGGGCGCGATGTACTGCATCGGGGCCGGGTCGGAAGCGGTCGCGACCACGATAATCGTGTAATCCATCGCGCCCGCCTGCTCCAGGGCGATCTGCACGTTGTTGACCGTCGAGGCTTTCTGGCCGATGGCGACGTAAATGCAGGTGACGTCGCCGCCCTTCTGGTTGATAATCGTGTCCAGCGCAATAGCGGTTTTGCCGATGCCGCGGTCGCCGATAATCAATTCGCGCTGTCCGCGCCCGATGGGAACCAGGGCGTCAATGGCTTTCAGGCCGGTTTGCAGCGGCTCTTTCACGGGCTGACGGTCTACGACGCCCGGCGCGCGTTTTTCGATGGGCGCGGTTTCGCTCGTGATGATCGGGCCTTTGCCGTCGAGGGGATCGCCGACCGCGCTGATGACGCGCCCCAGCATGGCTTCGCCGACCGGCACGGAAATGATCGCGCCGGTGCGCTTGACCGTCGTACCCTCGCGAATCTGCTCGTAGGGGCCGAGAATAACTGCGCCGACGTTGTCTTCTTCGAGGTTGAGGGCGAGGGCGCGGATCACGGCGTTGTTCTCATCGGTGATCGGGTTGCCCTTGTCGTCGAGGAATTCCAGCAGTTCCGAAACCATGCAGTCGCGCAGGCCATAAACGCGGGCGATGCCGTCGCCGACTTGCAGCACGGTTCCGACGCCCTCTTCCTTGAGTTCGCGCGTGTAGGACATCAGTTCGCGCTCGATCATCGAGCTTATCTCTTCGGGTCGAATCGCCATAGGGTCAGCCTCTTCTCCGTTTCATTGCCAGGAACAAGGGTAGAAATCTTGCGGGCGCGGTTCGCAAGCCGCGCCTTATTTCGAAAGTTTGTACTCCGTCACCCAACTTGCCACTTATGCCCGCCTGTGCGTCGAATGGGAATAATCCCCGTTCTGAAAGGTACAGACCACCTTCGTGGCCTGCAATGCCAATGACGAACGCCAGAGCGCGTTTTCATTGCTTGAAACGCCAGAGCATGTCTTCAGCGCCCAAGCGCTGGCGCGCATTCAAGCCCGTGCAGGCGGGCTTCGCATTTCAGAACGGGGTTTCAATCCCTGTCGTGCGGTCTTTCAGGCCCGTTTGTCAGGCGAGCGGGCTTGAGTGGCAAGTTGAGTGCGCCTACGCCTCTTGCAGCAATTGCTCGCGCAGGCGTTCCAGGGTTCCGCGCACGCTGCCGTCAATGATGTTGTCCTGCATTCGCACGATGACGCCGCCCAAAATCGAGGGGTCTACATGGACGGTCAGCTCGACGTGTTCGCCGGTGCGCTGTTCCAGACTGCCGATCAAGCCGGACTGCTCCTCATGCGTGGGCGCGACCGCGAAAACGGCTTCGGCGCGCACCAGATGCCGGGAAGCGTCGGCCAGCATATGCACGTCGTCGCGCACGGCGTCCAGAATTTCCTCGCGCCGCTTGTCCACGAGCAGGCGCAGAAAAGCGAGCGTCAGTTCGTCAACGGAATTTCCCAGGATCGTGCGGAGCAGTTCGCGCTTGCGGCCTGCGGGCATTTCCGGCGTTTCCCATAACTGGCGAAGGACGGGCGTTTGCGTCATCAACTCCTGTACGCGGTTCAAGTCCTGCTCGACGACGGTCAGTTTGTTTTGCTGCTGCGCAGCTCCGAAGAGCGCTGTTGCGTAGCGGCGGGCGGCGCGAAGGTCGCGTGCGGCCACGTTTAAACTCCCCCCTGCGTTTGCGACTGCGATTGGGCGAAAACGGGAACGGCGTCGGCAGGCGTCTCGGCTGTCGCAGCGCCCGGCCCGGCCTCGGTGGCTGCGCCGGCGGAAGCGACCGCGACCGGCGCGTCATAAGTCTTCACGGCCAGATTGGCGGCGTTCGAGGCGGAATTCGCGGCGAGGTTTGCGCCACTGCCCGCGTTTCCGTTCGCGGCGCGGACGCCGTCGCTCCCGTTCCCTGCCGCTGCGCGTCCGATAAAATCCTGAATGAGCTGGCGCTGAAGGGCTTCACTGCTGTTGGCGCGCACGGAGTGTTCGGCGGCGTCGAGCGTGGTCGCCACGATTTGCTGGCGCAGAAGAATCCGCTGGCGGGTGCGTTCGCGCGCGATTTCCTCTTCGCTGCGGCGGCGCAGGGCGAGGGCAGTCTGCTGCGCTTCGGCGATGATCTCGGTGCGGGCGTTTTCGGCCTCGCGCACGGCGGCGTCAATGCGCTCGCGCGCCTCGACTTCGATCTGTCGGATACGGGCGGCGTAGTCGTCGCGCAAACGCTGAATGTCTTCGAGCTGGCTGGCGACCTGCGTTTGATCCGACTCGATGCGGACGGCGCGGTCGTTGAGCATTCGCCTGAAGCCCGGCAGCGCGAAGCGATATAGCAGCGCCAGAAGCAGGAGCAGGCCCAGTAAGCTGGCCCAGAAAGTCTCCGGGTGTTCGTTGGCGAGGGGGCCGAACTGAAATTCGGGGATCACGGGAGCGTCTCCCTCCTGAAAAAACGTTTGCTGACGCGCTTCGTTTCGCGCGCGGGCTGAATTCACCTCACGCTTGGCTGACGGCCCTTCTTGCACAAGAAGGAGGCGGAAGCGTTGGGTTGGCGGGAACTGTTGGGTCACCCCTCACGCTTGGCTGGCGACCCTTCTCCCTGCATAGGTCTATGGAAACTCTAGGGTCTACCCTCATCCCCGACCCTTCTCCCTGCATGGGAGAAGGGAGCGAAGGCCGTAACCTGCGCCGTTGTGAGAAGGGAACAAACTCGCTTCCGGCGCGTCGGCATTGCGGATTAAGCCCGCGCAGGCGGGCTGTGCATTTCAGAACGGGGTTTCAATCCCGTTCGCCGCATTTCAGAACGGGGTTACCATCCCGTTCTACCCGTCCCGTTCGCTTTGCGCCGCCAGACGACCGGAGCCGCTAGTTGCGCGCCGGGTTCAGACCGCCGACCGCGCCGCGCGCGATTTGTTCTTCGATGGTTTTTTCGACCTGCGCGGCGTTGGCGGTCGGGCCAAGCGCTTTGCCGACTGCGGTCACAGCCATGCCGACCATGCGGCCCCGCAGTTGAACGAGCGCGTCGTTTTTCTCGCGCTCCATGTCCTCGGTTCCCTGCTTGATGGCGGCGTCGGACTGCGTGCGGGTTTCGGCGAGCAGGCGTTCGCGCTCGGTCTGCGCTTCCTTAATGGCGGCGGAAATGCGGGCGCGAGCGTCGGCCTCGATCCCTGCCACGCGCGCAAGGTAATCGGTACGCAGCGTTTCCATCTCGTGCTGCGTGTCCGTAACCTTCTTATAGGCGTCGGCAATATATTGCTTGCGGCTGTCCAGATGCGCCAGCGTGGGCTTCCAGAACAGCCGGCCCATCACAAACCAGAGCAGCAGGAACAGCCCGATCTGATACAAAAATACGGCGGCATTGAAGCCGAGACTGCGTTGAATCTCTGCCATGATGGGAACATCCTCTGAGACGGTTTGTCCCGCCCCCAACCGGCCAGACGGGTCGGGGGCGGAAACCCTTGTCCGGCGAGGAGGTCAATTCACCTGACCCCCGGCCCCTTCCCCACCGGGGAAGGGGGAGCCAAGACATTGAATAAGACTCACGCGGTTGTTGCTCGCTGTCGCGCTCATTCAATCTCATAGCAGTTTGTCATCGCTTGCGAAGCTCGCCTCCGCCAGTCTTTCTGAGGCCGAAGATTGACCACAAATGACTGCCAATGAGATTGACGCTTCATTGTGAGCAACAACCGCGTAAGTCCTAATTGAATTTGCGGAGCAAGCGCAAAGTTAGCGCAATTATTCTTTTCTGTTTCGCTTCCTGCTCCCGCAAGAAACACGCGACCCTTATTACCCGCTCCCCCTTCCCCGGTGGGGAAGGGGGCCGGGGGGTTAGGTGCATTGTCTCCCCGGTGGGGAAGGGGCCGGGGGTTGGGTTCCCGCCCCCAAAAAAGGGTCGGGTCTTAGATGGCCGTACGGCGTTTACCTGCCGCCGGAAGCCTGAATCGCCTGCAAGACAGCAGCGGAGTCGGGCATCTTGCTGCTCATCAGGAAGAAGACGAGGAGGGAAAAGATAACCAGCGACTCGATGAAGGCCAGGGCCAGAATCATCGCGGTCTGAAGCTTGCCGGCCTGCTCCGGCTGCCGGGCCATGCCCTCCAGCGCGGCGGACGCCGCGCGTCCCTGTCCTGCCGCCGCGCCTGCCGCCGCAATCGGAACGCCAAGTCCCAGCGCGAAGGCGAGGGCCATAAAGTAAACCATTGTTCATGCTTCCTTTCTTGTCTGTTGTGACAAGGAACCTTTATCTCGTTACGAAGTTCGGGCTTGACCGTCCCGGCCCCTTGCGGAGCGTGCGCCGCGTCCCAACCGCTTCCTTGTCAAAGGGAAGGGTCAGCCAGTTCATTTGGCCCTCTTCGCGTCGAAGAAGGTTCTCCCGCTTCCCATCGAAAGCGGGGCGGGGTGGAGCGTGGCGAAAGCGTTCAAATTCAAAAACCGGCTTCGTTCGCGTCGGTCATCGCGTGCAGACCCTGCGCCGGGTCGTGGTCGTCTTGATCATGTTCATGTTCGTGATGCGCGACGAGCGACAGGTAAATACAGGCCAGCATCGCAAAAACGAAGGCCTGCACGCCCGCCGTCAGCACGGCCAGCATGACAACCGGAAACTGCACCGGCAGCCAGCCGAACGACTTCAGGCCCAGGGTCGTCAGCAGGCCCGCGAGAACGATAAGAATGACATCCTCGCCAAAAATGTTTCCGAACAAGCGGACGGCAAGCGTAAAGGGCTTCACGCATTCGGAGATGAGTTCGACCGGAAACATCAGCGGGGCCATGAGCGGATATTTGCCCAGTTTCGGCCCCATGAAGTGCATGATGTGTCCGCCCGCGCCATTGTTGCGAACGCCCTCAATTTGCACGTACACGAAAACGATCACGCCCAGCGCCAGGGTAATCGAGATGTTGGTCGTGGGCGAGTGCAGAAAAGGAATCAGCCCCATCAAGTTCGCCAGCAGCACGTACAGGAAAATCGTGCCGATGAAAGGCGTGTACTTTTTGCCTTCCGCGCCGATGATGCTGGTCGTAAATGTATTCATGGCTTCGGCGACGTATTCGGCGAAGTTGCCGAAGCCGCGCGGGACTTTCGCCAGCGTTCGGCGCGCGACGACCGCGAAGAGAATCAGCCCGACCGCGACCAGAAGCGAATTCGCGAACAGCAAGGTGGCGCTAGGAATTTCGCCCGCGCTGTGCGTTTCGGCTTCGCTTCCGGCCCGCGTTTCCGCGTGGGTTTCGCCCGGCGTCTGTCCGTTCGCGCCGGTTTCGGCCTGCGCCATCTGGATGGGCGTTGAACGGCGGAGCGTTTCGGTCGGTCGGATTTGCGCCGGTTCTGTTGTCGGCGTAGTTTGCGTGGTTTCCGTTAAGGATTGTGACGACTGCGGCATGGGCTTAACCTATCCTCTCGCGGCTTCCGGCTCGGCGTGTGGAGCGCGAGTCGGGCGCGAAGCGCGAACTATGGTCAGCGCGGGCAGGGGCTGCGCGCTGGCGGGCCGCGCTTCGGCAGGAACGATCTCGGGCCGGGTCGTATTCGTGACGGCGGGCGGCGGGACGCGGAACCGCTGGCTCTGCACAAGCGCGCCGCCCAGCGTTTTCAGCGTGATGACGACGGGAACAAGCGCGATACCGAGCGTCGCGCCCATCGCCTGCGCCATCGGCCCGCGCGTCGCCAGATACAGGCCCGCGCAGTAGAGCGGCAGTTTCATGAACAGCGTCACGCCCAGCAGCGCCCGCATTTTCGGTCCGACGCCGGGCCGCAGCAACATCGGCACGACCAGCCCCAGAGTGAACAGGCTGAACAAAGAACAGAGCGCGCCAATGGCGAAGCCCAAAGCCCAGCCGGGATGCCGGGCCAGGAGCAGCGCGCCCCAGATGAAAACGGCGGCCTGCGCGCTCGTGATGAGCGACCGCCGGGAAAGTGTTTGCTCGTGATGCGTCGCGTGTTGCATGGTAGTGATGGTGTCTTGCGTTGTCAAACCAAACCCTCGTTTTTCTGCGCCACGCCGTGCAACGGCTTTTATTATGTCACAGAATGCTTGTAATTCGATACGCCGGGCAAAATTCATTCGATAGACTATGACAGGAGCGGGCGGGCTGCGCCCTTTCAGCCGCGTTTCGGCGGGTCGTCGTTCATCTGGTTGACGACGCGGAGCAGGGCTGTCACGCCGACAATCAGACCGAGCAGAACGCCGCCGAAGGCCAGCCAGAAGGTCGCGTGATTGAGTTTGCGGTCAAGCCACCAGCCGCCCAGCGACAGCACGATAATGGGCATGATAAACGCGCTGGCCGCGCTGTACGCCAGCCCCGCGTTCTTATAACTGCCGGGCGCGACGGCTCCGGGCCGCGCCTTGTCGGGATGCGGCGGCAGGTTGGCGACGATCCGGGGCGCTTCCGGGATGTCGGGCGCGGGCGGCACGTCGGGAAACCGCTGCAAGAGCGCGGCGGTCTCGTCTTCGGGGTCTTCGCGCTCCGACTTCGATGCCGCCTCGTCCCGGCGTTTGTCCTGGTCAGCCACGTCGCTACCCCCTTTCGCTTCTTCCGCCTTCAATCTTCCATACCGCTTGGATGCCGCTTCCGCAGGCTGCAAAAGACGCTCGAACCGTCAGCCAACCGAATGCTGAGTCTCGAACAGGCGCTCGTGCAGCAGCCGCGTGGCGCGCTGCACTTCGCTTTCGGGAACCAGGACCGAGACCGACATTTCGGAATCGGCAGTCTGATAGATCGCGATGCCCGCGTTCGTCAGGGTCTCGTAAATGCGGGCGAACACGCCCGGCACGCGCCGATGGTTCGAGGCGATGACCGAAACCATCGTGCAGTTTTCGATGACGCTGGCCGGCACGTCCACGATCTGCACGTGTTTTTCGATGGCGGCGAGCAGAGGCCGCTGGACGCTATAGGCCAGGTCCAGTCCCTCGGAAAACTTGAAAATGTAGTAGGTCGCCAGCTTGCCGTCGTCGCCCGGTGCGTCATGCTCGACCGGAACCACCATGCCGTCCAGCAGGTCGCGGGCAATCGGGTACAGGGTGCGCGGAATGGCGAACGAAAGCGCGGTCGGGCTGAACGTCACCAGATAAATGTTGACCCCGGCCCGCGCCATCATGCGATAAACTTCGCGCTCCACCTGCGGCTTGTGCGGGCCGCGCTCGATTTCCAGCCGAATGTAAACGATTTTGCCGGTATGCGTGATGCCGGTCAGCCGCCGCCGCACGGCTTCCGGGGCGTCGCTGCCCGTGATGCGCGTGCCAATGGCATCGGAAAACGTGGATTTTACCGAAAGCGGAATGTTATGGTTCATCGCGATTTCGGCGGCGCGGGGATGAACGACTTTGGCTCCCTGATGCGCGATTTCGGCGACTTCCTCATAGGTGCAGACTTCCAGAGTCCGGGCGTTGGGAACCAGGTCGGGATCGGCGGTTTTGATGCCGTCCACGTCGGTAAAAATCTCGACCGCGTGCGCGTTCAGGGCCACGCCCAGCGCGCTGGCCGTCGTGTCGCTGCCGCCGCGCCCCAGGGTCGTGATCGCGCCATGCTCGTACTCGTCGGTCGGCTCGGTAATGCCCTGAAATCCGCAGACGACCGGGATGTAGCCCTGTTCGAGCAGGCGATGAATGTAATGCGGGCGAATCTCGCGAATGCGCGCGTTGCCGAACTCCGGGTCGGTGATGATGCCCGCCTGCCCGCCCGAAAGCGCGATGGCGTTGAATCCCATCGTCTGCAGCGTGTGCGCGAAGACGACCGTCGAGATAATCTCGCCGCAGGCCATCATCATGTCCATTTCGCGCGCTACGGGGGGAACCTGCGGGTCAATGTCGCGCAGGACTTTCACGAGCGTATCGGTCGCATAGGGCGCTCCGGCCCGGCCAATCGCCGAGACGACGACGACGGGCGAAAACCCGGCTTCCTGCGCCTGAATGACTTTGCGGGCGGCGAGCGCGCGGTGTTCCGGGCGGTCTACCGACGTGCCGCCAAATTTCTGGACGAGGATTTTCATAGCCCCGCCTCCGCTTCGGCTTCAATGCTGGTCTCGTGAACGGCGTCGGCGTCCATCCCGAAGCGCTGCCGCAGTTCCTCTACAACGGGAGCCACGCGGTCGCCGTCAATCAAACACAGCACGGAGTTGTGCGAGTCGCCGGTTTCGTACAGCAGCGCGCCCGCCGTGTAGAGGGCGTCGGAAATCTCGACCATGACGCCGGACAAATCGCGCATGGATTCGGCGCGAATGGCGACGACGGCCAGGTCGCGGCGCAGGGTCACCCGAAAATCCGATTGGGTCAGCGCGGTTTCGGCCCGCTCGATGCCGGTTCCCGCGAAGGCCAGCGTGACCGCCGTGCGGTGCATTTTGACGAGGAAAACGGCGACTTCAGATTCGGACAGCGTGCGAAACACCTGCAAAATCCGGCTGGAGCGCAGGGCGTCGTCGCCGACCGAAATCACGACGTGGGCCACGTTGCGTGTGATCTGCAAGGCATGAACGCCGCGCTCGCGCTCGAACGAAACGTGCGGCGACTGGTTGGGCGAACCGTGTGAAGACATGGCGTTTCCGGGCGACGTCGGCGTCAAACCGTGTGTTTCGGGACTGCTTCGTGACTTTGTGCGTTATTTCACATATAGTATAACATATGAAAAACGGGCGAGTCAACGCCGCAACATTTGAAACCCGCAAATTGCGAAAGTTTTTCCGGGCAATTCACCCTAACCCCCTGGCCCCCTTCCCCGGTGGGGGAACAATTCACCCTAACCCCCTGGCCCCCTTCCCCACCGGGGAAGGGGGTGACGAAACATTGAATCTGTGGGGCAAGCGTAGAATTGGCAAGTTCGCGGCGCTTCTTCCGTTTCGTCCCGGTTGTGGCAAGAGGTGTGCGGCTGTTGTCTTGGCTCCCCCTTCCCCGGTGGGGAAGGGGGCCAGGGGGTTAGGTTTGCCCAAAAACGGGCGACCTACGCCCTCAATCCCGCTGGGGCGTCAGCAGGTAGGCGTGGAATTTGCCGTTGACGCGGCCCCAGCCGACAATCTGGTCGCGGCTGTTGACGCTGTTGGCCTGGATGAGCGTCCAGCCCGAATTGGGCGGCGCGAATAAATTCAGGTCGGCCATGCGCTGCCCGTTCGAGATAAAGGCGTGGTATTTGTTGTCGGCGGTTTCCGACCAGCCCACGATCAGCCCTTTGTCGCTGACGCCGATGCCCAGGCTGTCCGCGCCGCCAAGCGTGCCGATGTCGCGCGTCTGGCTGTTCTGCCAGGCGAAGGCGTGAATGCTGTTGCTGTTGGCGTCGAGCGTGGAATAGCCGACGACCAGACCGCGACTGTTGATAGCGAGGGCGAGATTGTCGCTGCCGTCGCCGAGCGGCGCGATGTCGGTGAACTTGCCGTTTTGGGCGAAAAACGCGCGGAAGATGTCTTTGTCTTCATCAAGGCGATACCCGGCGATTTGCCCCGCGTCGTTGATTTGCGTGGCGACATTGACCATGCCGCCCGCTTTGCCGATGTCCTTCATCGCGCCGTTCTGCCACAGAAAGGCGTGAAATTCGTCGTTGGCGAGCGCGGCCCCGCCGACAATCTGGCCCTGATTATTGAGGCCCTCCCCCAGACCGTCCCTGCCGCCGAGCGTGCCTAAATCCTGGATTTTGCCGTTTAGCCAGCGCACAGCCCGAAATCGCTTGTCGCGCGCGAGGGCGAAGCCGGCGATTTCGCCCCGGTCGTTGATCTGGCAGGCGACGTTGAGCGGGCCGCCCAAATCCGGCAGCGCCTGCATCTTGCCGTTGCGCCAGAAGAATGCGCGCGTCTTTTCGCCGTCCTTGTCTACGGCGGTTCCCACGACTTCGCCCCGGTTGTTGACGTTGTAGCCGAAGGTAAACGGATAGCCCGGCAGCTCGCCCAGATCGGTCAGAGTCACGTCGGCGGCGATCCAATCGTTTCCCGGCGTCGGGTTGGCGGACGAGGCGGGGCGAGAGTGATGCGCGCGGAGGGTCAGGCAGGTGGCGGCGAGCAAAAAAGCCCCGGCAAGCGCCCGCCGCCGTCGGGGCGTATCGCTGCACAGCGAATGCAGCAGCAAATACGCGCCGACGAACAGCAGGCCGGGCGTCCCGAACCGACGAATAATCGCGCGAAGCCAGGTAGTTTTCCGAGTTTCCATGTTCAAATTTCCTCCGAGCGGGCAAACCCAGCAAACGTAATGGGCCATTATAGCAAAGACGGGCGATAAAAGCCACCGGTTTGCGTTCGAAACCGCAGGGCTTTTGCATTCGACGCCGGTTATTTTTCGGGCGGCGCTTCGGGCGGGGCGGCGGGACGGGGCAGTTGATCGGGCGGCGTGTCGGAAAAGGGGGCGGCAGCCACGCGCAGGAGGAACGCGCCGGAGAGAACGGGCGGCGCGGCGGCGCGCAGCAGCTGGCACGCTTCCTTTCGGCTGGCGGACGCGGGTTCGACTGGTCGGCCTCGCTGCAATTCTCCTTCCATCGCCTGCAGCAACGACCGCGCGTTTTCCCCTTCGGCCAAGACGCCCTGCGGAAAATAACGCGGCAGGTCGTCGGCGCGGATCGTCCCGGAACGCACCGGCTGGAAAACCCGCAGGTCGCCCGCGCGCCGTCTCCGGCCATCCGTGAGAATGCGGGCGACCACGATGTCGTCGGCGCAGATGATTCCGCTGGCAATCCGGCGGAGAAGCTCGTTGTATTCCAGAGCGACAACCTCGCCCCTCTCGTCAAGGACAAAAACGCCGGTCATGCGTCCCTCCGCAATAAAACCACGCTCGTCAGATATTCGGCGTCCGCGGCCCAGTGCGCCTCGTGCCGGGCCGCGCCGAGCGTTTGCAAGCGAACCTGCGCTTCCGGCCCGAACTGCAATGCCACGCGCGGCGCGAGCGTTTGCACGCCCAACGATTGTTTGGGCAGCGACATGGCCCGTCCCATGCCCGCCCCGATTTTCAGGCCCGTGCCGCACGCTTTCGAGGCGGCTTCCATGAGCGAAAAATGCGCCGCCACCCGCACCCGCAGCGCTTCCTCCTCCTCGTCCGCCGCGTCGCGCGCGAACGTTTCCCGTTCCGCCTGCCCCATGAACTGCGTGGCGAAACGCAGGAGATACGCGCGGTCTTTGCCCGGCATTCGCAGGCGCGGCAGCGACACGATGTCCACGCCGACGCCGACAAGCTGTTCTCCATACGCGGCGAACACCAGATGCGCGTCGCCGTCGTGCGAATTGGAAACGTGCAGGAACTTGTCCGACAGCCCGCGCGCTTCGGCCCACGCCCGGACCGGCCCGGCCCACGTCACGAACGGCCTGCCCAGCGCGTCGCGCCGCCAGCGCAAATCGTCGTCCTCTCCAGAGGGTTGGGCGTCAGTTCCGACGGGGAAATCGGGGAAGCCCTGCGCGGCGAAAAGCGCGCCCAGGGCCGTCCGCATTCCGGCCTGATCCCGCGCAAACTCAACCAGTCGCCCGGCCCGCCCGCGAGACGCGGCCAGAGCGTTTGCGCCGCGTTCCGACGCTTGCAGCCAGGCCAGGGCGTGCGGCGCGCTCAATCGTTCGCGCCACGCCAGCGCCCCGCGAACGTCAGGCTGAGAAGAAATAATTAGGCTGGCATCAGAACGCAAGGGCGGACTTTCTGCATTTCGGGCTGCATTGCGGGTCGAAACCCCGGTCTGGCATTGTAAAAACTGCGAGGCGGCATTGCAGCCCGCGCAGGCGGGCTTTGCATTTCAGAACGGGCATTCATGCCCGTTCGACGCGCCTTGCGTAATGAGTTTGCCGCCCCGTTCGACGCGCCTTTCAAAACGAGATTGAAACCCCGTTCACGCGGGCTTTACAACCCCTGTCGAGGAATTAAAACCCCTCGGCTCTTTCGGCCCCAACGCTCGCCCCGCCAGTAATCGGCCAGCCAAAACGCGCTTATCGCCCCTCGGTCACGGTCAAGGTTTGCCCGGACGCGAGCGTTCCCAGGGGCTGCACTTTGCCGCTCGGCCAGCGGATTTCCACGCTGTCGGCCTGAGCTGCGCGGCCCAATCCGAACAGCAGGCGGCGGTCGCTCGCCGCCAGATACGACGATCCGCTGCGAACCTCCTGCGTTTGCGTCTGCTTCCCGACCACGACGCGCACTCTGGCCCCCAGCGCGTTTCGATTGCTGACCGTGCCGATCAGAACGAGCCGAATCCAGCCGTTGCCGGTTCGGTTCCCGTTATGGAGAAGGGCGGGCGGGCCGTTGTTCGTAAAAATCAGCAGGTCGGGGCTGCCGTCGTTGTCGTAATCGCCCCAGGCCAGGCCGCGCCCCACGCGCGGAGTCGTCAGCGCCCGGCCCGACTGCGCGCTCACGTCGGCGAACTGCCCCTGCCCCAGGTTGCGGAATAGCAGCGACGGCTCGGCGAACGTCACGCCCGCCTCGCGGCTGCCCACGTCGTCCTGAATATGCCCGTTCGTGATGAACAGGTCGGGCCAGCCGTCCAGGTCGTAATCCACGAAACACGCCCCAAACCCCAAAAACGTCTGTGTCTGCGCGCCCACTCCCGCGCGGCCCGCGACGTCGAGAAACAGGCCGGAAGCGTCGCGCCGATACAAAGTCAATTGCTCACCGGAGAAGTTGGTGATCAGCACGTCCGGCTGGCCTTTATGCTGCACGTCGGCGGTGTCAATGCCCATGCCCGCCCGTGACGTGCCGCTGTCGGAAAGCGCGATGCCGGTTTCGACCCCGACTTCCTTGAACGTGCCGTCGCCCTGATTGTGAAACAGAAAATTCGGTTCGGTATCGTTGGCGACGAAAATATCGGGCCAGCCGTCGTCGTCGTAATCGCTGATCGCCACGCCCAGCGCCTTGCTGCGCGCCTGGAAGACTCCGGCCTGCTTCGTTACGTCCTGAAATTTCCCGCCGCCCAGATTATGGTACAAGCGGCACGGCTCGCCCGGATAGGATTGCGGGCGGGCATACGAGCGATGCACGCCGTCCAGACTGTAAGGAATGTCCCGCTGCGGCGACCATTGCACGTAGTGGCACACGAACAGGTCGAGTTTGCCGTCCCGGTCGTAATCGAGCCACGCCGCCGAAGTCGCCCACCCGGTGTCGTTCAGCCCGGAGCGCGCCGTCACGTCCTCGAAACGCCGCCCGCCGCGCCCGTCCGGGACGTTGTGAAAGAGCCGACTGCGACCCACAGCGGTAATCAGCAGGTCGTCGAACCCGTCGTTGTCGTAATCGCCGACCGCCAGCCCCATGCCGTACAGCGAAACGTTCAGCCCGGCTTGTTTCGTCACGTCGGTGAACGTGCCGTCCCGGTTATTGCGATACAGGGCGAGGGTCGGGCGACTCAGGCTGCCCGCGTTTCCCTTTTGCGCCGGGCCGGGCCACCGGTCGCCGTTCACACAGATGATGTCGAGCCAGCCGTCGCCATCATAATCTATAAAGCCGCCGCCGCCGCCCATCGTTTCGGGCAGCCATTTGCGCCCGGTCGCGCCGTTGACGTGCCGAAATCCAAGCCCCGCCCGCGCGGTCACGTCGGCGAACGTAACGG
>JBBRNU010000028.1:0-15077 GCA_038230115.1 Chthonomonadales bacterium
CTCTGGCATCACCTCAAGTCCGAACCGACGCCCATTTCGACTGAGCCGGGCGATTGACCGCCGTGTTGTCGAATTTTTACACAGGACAACGAGATGAATTCTGCGCCATGCGACGGCTGGCGACGGGGCGACGAAATGAATTTCGTCGCCCGTCGCGCTGCTTTCGACAACGCTCTAACCGACACCAAAAGCGCGCCCGCCATACGAGGAGGGCGCGCGTTTTTGTTCATTCCGCATTTTGCAACCCGATCGGTCAGGGCCGTCGTGACGGGCGGCTGCGACTGCCGGGATCGGCGTCTTTGGACTTGTCGCTGTCCGTTGTCTTCGTCTTTTCGGGCGCGGGCGACTCGCGGCGCGGGGCTTCGCTCCGATGAGTCGGCTCCGGCGAACGTTCCCGCACGACTGGCGAGGTCTCGCTGCGAACCGGCGGCTCGACCCGATAGCCGGTCTCGCTCCGATAACTCGGCTGGCGCGTCGGTTCTGCGCTGCGCTGAGGCGCGGCTCCCCGGTCTCGGCCCAACTCCGGTTGCCGGTACGTGTCTCGCGGTCGGGAAGCGTCGGCAGGGCGCGCGGTGGTGTCGTCACGGCGCGGCGCGGCGCGGTAAGCGCCGCCGTTGTCGGACGGGCGCACCGGCGAAATTCCTCCCTCGTCGCGCGTGCGGTTATTGTAGTTGTAGCCGCTTCGCGCGCGGCTGCCATAGCCCGGCGCGCTTTCCTGGGAGGCGCGCGACCCGCCGCCATCGAGCGGGTGATTTGCGCGGCCCGGCGCAATGGAAGGCGCGCGGTCGTTCAGTCCCGGCGCCACGGAAGGCGTCCGGTCGCTGCGTCCCGGCGAGCCGGAGGACGTTCGAGTCGGCAATCCCAAACTCTGGCGGGCGCGTATCGCCGACTCTTGCGCGCTGTTCGCGCGAACAGGCTGCGGTCGCGTCGTCGGCTGCGACAGCCGATCCAGTTCCGGCGTGATGTCGCGAGCGCGCGGCGAGACGCTGGGCCGAACCCCTCGGCCCAGCTCCGGCATTCCCGGCTGTGTTGTTCCGTTCTGCGCCTGAAGCGCGCGATCCCGCAGTCCGTTGCGGCGGTTCAGCGCGTCGGGCGTCGGCGTGATCGCGGCCGAGCGGCCCGGCGTCGCAAATCCGCCTGGAACGCGCCCGGTCTGTCCGATGGACAACGACGGACGGGCGTTCAGTTGCGCGGCAGCCGATCCGGACGGCAGAACCGGCGCGCTGGCCCGTTCGATTGACCGGGCGACCGGCGCGCGGAAAACCGGGCGCGACAAACTCGTCGGCGCGGGCGTGACGGCCCGCGCGAAACTGCGCGAAGGCGTCAGCGAGGCGAAGGTCGGGCGAACCGCAATCGGCCCGGCGACCGGCGCGCTGCCCAAAGCGGGCGCGGCAATCGCCCGGCCCCGCGTGAAGATGTCGGTCGCGCCGCTCGGCAGCGCGCGATACGCTCCCTGCCCGCCAAAAGCCGACGCGCTGGCGACCGTGACGCCGGACACGCCCCGCGAATTGATCGGTGTGAACCGCGCGTTTCGCAAATACGTGTTGCGGTTGAACACGTAGCCGTCGCCGCCGCTGCGCGTGACGTTGTTGATCACGGTCGTGTTGTTATACACGTTGGTGACGCTGGTCACCCGGTTCACATACCGCGTGTTCCAGGGCCGCGCCTCACAGACGTTGTTGTAGGTCGGATAGTAGACGGCGCACTGCCCGATGGAATAGAACAGCGACCAGTTGCCGCTGCGGAACCCGATGGACAGCCGGGACGGATACACGACTTCGCGCGGCGCAAGCGGAACCCACGCGACCTGCCCGTCGTATTCGCTGAAATGCACAACGGCGGGCGACCAGTACTGATTGACCGGGCCGGGAACCCAGCCCCACCCGTAGCCGCCCCGCACCCAGGTTCCGTAGTGGTACGGCGCCCAGCCCCAGGGTTCTTCCGAAACCCACGTCCAGCCAAAGGGATTGACCCAGACCCACCGCCCCGCGCTGTAGGGTCGCCAGGTCGCCGATTGAACGCGCGGACACCAGACCTCGCCATAGGTCGGGTCATTGCGCCACGTGCCGTAATCGTCCAGTTCCTGCGTCACGATGGAGATGTTGGAGGGCAGGTGGCAGCTGTTGGACTGCGAGGCGTCGTCGAGCGCGCGGTCGCGGTCGTCGTTCCACTGATCCCAGCTGTCCGAACGCGGCAGGCCGTGCGGGTCGTAGGCCGATTCGCTGTCGCGCAAATCCAGGTAATCGCCCGACTCCAGCGTGGCTTTACCCTGCCCGCCCTCAATGGTCGCGCGCCCCGATTTCACGGCCACTTCCACGCCATCGCCCGCGCCGATCCGCAGTTTCGACGGCCCGGATGTTTTGACCGACACCAGCGGCGTGTCAATCTGATAAATCGAATGCTCGTGCTTCAGGCGCAGCGAAATCAGCCCGTCGTTTAGCTTCATTTCGGTGAATTCGCCGTCCTGATCGCTGTACAGGGTTTGCAGCGTGACGAGGGCGTTGTTGCCCAAGCGGAGCAGGCTGCCATCATCGAACTGAATCTCGGCGCGTCCGCCCTCGGATACCCAGATTTGCGCGCCCTGGCGCAGGGGCAGGTTCACGCTGGCCTGCGACCATTCGGCCTGATCGTCGCCGCGCCAGGTCACGCTCCCGCGCACGACCGAGAAGCGGGCCAGGCGCACCGGCCCGCTGGCGCTATTGTTTTCCAGGGGCGGCGCGGTCTGGCTTTCGCCGTAATGGTAGCCGCCATCGCTGGCTTGATTCTCGTCCTGAGCGTGCGCCGCGCCGCTGGTTCGCAGCGAAAGTCCGGCGCAAAGCAGCAGGCTGAGGGCCAGCCGCCCGATTGGAACGCCCTGATGCGCGCGATCCATGTTTCTTTCCTCCTGGCAACCCCGCAAATGGTTTCGATTGGGGCGGGTCGGCGAAGTCAGGGACTTGCCGCGTCCTGCCCGATGCTTATTTCTACGACTCGGCAGGCAAAACGTGACAGCGCGCGTTCGACAGCCGCGTGGCGCTTCGTTTGGCTTTCTCGCCCTGCCGCGTCCGCGCTCGCCAGCCTGCCGCCAGCCGATTGCCGCGCAGCGATTTTCACGCGCTTCAGGGCCGAACACAACCAAAACAAGGGAAGAAGCGGCCAGCAGAGCAGTAAGAGGGAAGCCAGAAATCAACGCGGGGGTCTTTTCGCGGGCTAGGCTGTGATATACTAGACGCAGGAGGAAAGCCAATCATGCAAGCCGCGCTCAAACTGACCGCCCGCGTCCTGCCGGGAAACCGGGTCGAATTTACCGCCCCCGAACTGACCGAAGGCGAGGAGATAGAACTCATCGTCCTGAAGGCCGAAAACGTTCCGCCGCGCCAATTCAAAGATGTTATTGAGTTCCTGGACTCGCTGCCGAAGCGAAATCGCACTCGCGAAGAGTGGCAAGCCATTGAGCGCGAGCTACAGGAGGAGAAGGACGCTTGGGAACGCTAATTCTCCCTACATCCGGGCTAATCTATATTGACGCGCAAATCGCCATCTACACGTCAGATGATCATCTCCTTTACGCGCCGGTTTGCTTTCCGCTCTGGCAGGCCGTAAAAGCCGCCCGCGTGAATGTAGTCAGCAGCGAACTTATTCTGATGGAAACGCTTATCGGCCCGTTGCGAAACGGAGACACTCTTCTCGCCGCAGATCGTGAAGCCCTCTGGCAGCAGGCCAACACGCGCCTGTTTCCCATCACGCAGGATATATTGCGCGAGGCGGCGCGTCTTCGCGCGCAAATCCCCGCCCTCAAAACGCCCGACGCCATCCACGCGGCAACGGCCCTGCTCCACAACGGCGCGCTTTTCCTCAGCAATGACGTCGGGTTTCGGCGCGTTCCCGGCCTGCCCCTCGTTCTTCTCGATGACGTTCTCGCCGCCCCCTGAAATCTCGCCAACCGAAATCACGCAGGCGCGTTGGCTTGCAGCCGTATCATGCAACAGTTGCCCTATTCTCGCTTTTCCGTTTAATCTATGGGGCGCAGCAACTGCTCGGCGGGCGTTGACTCGCCTTGCGCCGCCGCGCGGAGCAGTTCGGACTGCGGATTGGACGTTGGCTGTTCACTGGCGCGCCCCAGGCTGTCAGGAGCAGGCAGGTCGGCAGCGTTGGCGCGGGTCAGGGGAACGACGGGTTCAATGGCGTGCGATCGTTTGATGTAGTATTTCCCCGCTTGATTTGCGGCAAACGAAATCATAATCAAGTATGTTCCAACTATTATTTTTTGAATGGTGATGCCATTTAAAAGGCCCCAGCCAACAACTCCCATCAGGCTAACTTCTATTACAATTAAGCCGCCAGCTAATAACAATCCCCACATTTTGCGTGACTGCACTTTCGCATACTCGCCCTTGCTCACGATGCGCTTGCCCGTCTGTGGCGTGGGATTCATAATAATTCCTCGAATTTGTACATTCCTGAGTGTCGTCTCGCTGGCTGGACAGCATAGAGTCGTTCGTCGTCAGCCTGCCAAACTACTTTTGCGCGGAGACAAACCGGGTGCAAGCGCCAACTCTGCCCAAACGCGCAACGGGATAGAGTTGGACACTCTATCCCGTCATGCTTTCCACTGCCTGGTGAGAGCAGAGGGACTTGAACCCTCGACCCACGCCTTAAAAGGGCGTTGCTCTACCGACTGAGCTATACTCTCCCATTCGTCGTATCAGAACACGCTTATGTTACCCTGAGTCGGGCCGCGCTGTCAACCAATCGGGGCGCAAAAAATGCGCGGACTTGCCAATTTGCGCCCCGGTTTTGTTTTTGCCGCCGCTACCGCTGGAGCAGGTCTTTCAGCACGTCGTCGAGCAGAATGGTCTGCTCCCGGCCCGGCCCGACCGACAGCGTGGCAATCGGCACGCCGACCAGCTCCTGCACCCGCTCCGCATACCGTCGGGCATTGGCGGGCAATTCCGCCCACGTCCGCGCCTGCGACAGGTCTTCGGGCCAGCCCGGAAGCGTCTCGTAGATCGGCGCGCAGTCCGGGCGGAATGGCAGGTCGGTGGGCAGGTCGTGCAGCGTCGCGCCGCTCGCATCCCGGTAGCCGACGCAGATTTTCACCTCGTCCAGCCCCGTCAGCACGTCGAGATGGCCCAGCGCCAGCCCGCTCACGCCATTGACCTGCACGGCGTAGCGCAGAATCACCGTGTCCAGCCACCCGCAGCGGCGCGGACGCCCCGTCGTCGTGCCGTACTCGTGGCCCCGCTCGCGGATATAATCGCCGGTTCCATTCAACAGCTCGGTCGGAAAGACGCCCGCCCCGACGCGCGTCGTGTACGATTTGGCGACGCCGATCACGCCGTCAATCAGCGTCGGCCCAATGCCGGTTCCCACGCACGCCCCGCCCGCAATCGGGTGCGACGACGTGACGTAGGGGTACGTGCCTAAGTCAATGTCGAGAAGGGTTCCCTGCGCGCCCTCGAAAATCACGTCGCCATCCGATTTGGCCGCGCGGAAGACACGCGCGGCGGTCTCGTGAACGTAAGGGCGCAGTTTCTCGCCATACGCCTGGTACTCGCTTCGCACCGTCTCGAAGTCGAGGGCGGGCGCGTGATACACTTTCGTCAGCAGGTCGTTTTTTTCGTCCAGCGCCCATTGCAGCCGCGTCGCGAACCGCGCCGGGTCAATCAGGTCGCCCATGCGGATGCCGATGCGCGTGGCCCGGTCGGCATACGCCGGGCCGACGCCGCGCCCGGTCGTGCCGATTTTGTGATCGCCGCGCCGTTCCTCTTCCAGCTGATCGAGCGTGCGGTGATACGGCAGAATGACATGCGCCGAGGTGGAGATGCACAGTTTGTCCAGCGACACGCCGCGCGCCAGCAGTCCCTCGATTTCGCTGACCAAGACGCCGGGGTCAATCACGACGCCGTCGGAAATCACGCATTCGATGGCGGGGTTGAGAATGCCGGAAGGAATGAGGTGGAATTTGTACACGTCGCCGCCGACGGTAACGGAGTGTCCGGCGTTGTTGCCGCCGCCATAGCGCACGACCATCGCGGCGTTTCCGGCCAGGTAATCCACGATTTTGCCCTTGGCCTCGTCGCCCCACTGCGCGCCCACAACCACAAGGTTTGCCAACGGTTCGCCCTCCCGCGGCGGCGTTCTTCGCGCCGACCGCATTCCTCCCTTTTCCCTCTGCCAGGTGACGTGAGAGGGGATTCGGAGGCGAATGTTGCGTCCCCAATAAAAATTGGACAGCGCGTTCGCTATCCAATTGGGGCCTGGCTCTACACTTTACTGATTATGTCCGTCCTGCGCCGTTTTGTCAAGAAGAACCAGGAAATTTCTCCCCGCCATGCGTTTCGTCACGTCGGCCCGCCCTATTTTCACCCGCGCGAATTCGCCGCGTCCCGCGCCCTCGCAGCACCTCAATCATCGCCAAAGTGGAACTCTTCCCAATAGACTTTGCCGCTTTCGATGAGTTTTTTCATGCGCTTTTGCGCCGACGACAATTCCGAGCGGTTCGACTTGAATTCCACGAACACGATCCGGTCTTCCTCGAACTGCACGCCGTCTACGGGCGTTCCCAAAAACCGAAAGTTCGCCGAGTCGTAGGGATAGCGCTCCATGAGCGGAAACCACTGCTCCGTGATGCGCCCATACGACGCCGACAGACTGCGCTGGCGCGTGCGCTCGTCGGCGAGGATGTTGAGCGCGACCGTCAGACGGCGGCGCAGGTACGAGGCGTACAATCCCGTGCCGCCGCAGCCGACCAACAGGACGATGAGAATGGATTTCATGGAACGACTTTCCGTAACGCGCGGGATGCAGAAACCGGACGACAGCCGGGCTTTCGTGCGCCCGCCTGCCGCGTCGGTTGCTTTTCGGCCCCGCATTGGCTATAATGAAAGCAGTGGAGTCAGGAATGGAATGGACGATACGACTCTATTGTACGCGCCCGGCGTGAAAACTTCACGCTCTTGACGGGAGAACTTCACGCGACGGGCGCAAGAACGAGGATACAAGCGTGCCAACGTATGGATACCAGTGCGAGCAGTGCCAGCATGAGTTTTCGGTTTTTCAAAGCATGAAGGACGACCCGATAAAGGTTTGCCCCGAATGCGGCAGCGCGGTCAAGCGCCTGCTGTACCCGGTCGGCATCGTCTTCCGAGGCTCCGGGTGGTATATCAACGATTCGCGGCCCGCCGACAAGTCCGCGACCGAAGAGACGGCCAAAGCGAGCGAAAAGTCCGAAGAAGGCAAATCGGCGCCCCCGACCGAAGGCGGCGCGTCGGAAACCAAATCGGAAACAAAGCCCGCCGAAACCAAACCCTCCGCGCCGCCAACCCCGACTACTCCCGCCCGCTAACGTTCCTCGATTGTTCGGGAACGTAAAAAATCAACAGCCGCTCCGCCTCGCTGAACACGGGACGGAGCGGCTGTTGTTTTGCAGCCGAAAGTTTCTTTCAAACGCGGAAGCGCAGAGAAATTCCGCGCGGAGCGATCAGCGCTTGCCTTCCGCCCCGCGCAGGCCTGCTTTTCCCAACGATTAGCGCTTGCTTTCGATGAGCAGGCGACCCGTTTGGGCGTCGAACGTGATTTTGACATCCAGGGCATCCCGCACGAACGACAGCGGCACGATGGCCCGCCCCTGCTGAATATAAGGCTTGGCGTCGAGCGTGACGGGCTGATTATTGACTTTAGCCTGTGTCTGCCCGACCCGGAACTCGATCTCCCGCGCGTTGTTGTAGGCGTGAACCGTTTTGGACTGGTTGAACCACTCGACTTTGCCGCCGGTATGCTCGAAAATCTGGCGGAACGGAGCGAGCGGCATTCCATGCGCGACGCGCGGAGCCACGTCGAAGGCAATGCGCGAATTGTCGAACGCGATGTCGAAGCGGCCCGCGCG
This sequence comes from Chthonomonadales bacterium, assembly GCA_038230115.1. GTDB lineage: Bacteria > Armatimonadota > Chthonomonadetes > Chthonomonadales > Chthonomonadaceae > JBBRNU01. Next base: position 7,868 of record JBBRNU010000028.1, read on the forward strand.
CAGGCCCGTCAGCAAGCCCGCCCCGACCAGCGATTTGCCCGCAGGCGCAGGAACGCCGTTTCCGACGATCGGCTTGGAATGCACGTTGGCGGCGACGACCGGGGCGGACGCATACTGCAAAGCGGGACGCGCCGCCATGTTTCCGGCCCGACGCAGCCGCAGCGATTGGCGGGCGAGACCGACAACGCCGCTGTCCGCTAAGGGGCGCAGCGCGATTTCGGTCGGGTTCGCCAGCGCGGCCATCAGACCGGGCTGCGTCAGGCGCAGGCCGCTGGCGGCTTTCGGCGCGGGGGCGAGCGAATGCGAGTCGGGCGCGGCCAGACCAGCGCGCGCGGTCATCAGGTTCAGGCCCGCGTCCGGCGTCACAACGCGCAGGTCGTAGGGCTGCCCGGCGGCGGGAAACAGCGTGCGCGCAAGCCGGGCCGTATCGGTCAGCGGCGCGATTTCAGGAAAGGCGTCGCCCAGATGCGGGGTGGCGATGGCGGCAGCGGAAGCAGGGGAAAGCGCGTTCGTGCGGTAGCCGACGGGTTCGCCGCCGCGCCGCAGTCCCGCGCCGCCGGTCATCGCGGTCGCCAGATGGCCGCGAAGCAGTTCCGCGCCCGCAACCTGCGCGTCCAGACGGGCGTTCGGCAGGGCGCTTTGCGCGGTTTCACGCGCGATTTGTACGACCGGAGCGCTGGCCTTGCCGTTTCGGTTCAGGTCGGGCGTCTCGTTCTGCCGGTTCGTGAAGCCGCCGGGGTTATTGACGACGACCTTGATTTCGAGGGTTTTGACCTTTGCCAGCGTTTCCCCGTCGTAGACTTCCACGCCGATGCTATGGCTGCCGTTGGCGGCGTGCGCGCTGTCCCAGTTGTAGGTATAGGGAGCGTAATTGGTGAACGCGAGAAAATCGTTGTCAATCAGGAAGGTCACGTAGGGGTTGCGGATGGACGGGTCGAGCTTCAGCTCGATGGGAACCACGCCCTGCACCATGCTGTTGCGCTTGGGAAACGCGAACCGGGCCGCCGCGTTGGAAGGGTCGGGCGCAACGCGCAGCCGGGTCGTGGCGGTCGCGATATTGCCCTGAAAATCCACCGCCTTGACGACGATTTCATGCCCGCCTTCGGTCAGCAGCGCGCTTTCGAGCGCGAAACTGACGACGCCGTGTCCGTCGCGCGTGCGAAGTCCCTGCCGCTTGACCAGTCCGCCGTCCACGAACAGTTCCACGCTGCGAAGGTTGCCGCCGCGAAAAGTAACGTCGAGCGTGGTCGTCGAACCGGCGTCGGTCACGTCCGGCGTGGCAATCGCGATCTGCAGGCCGCTCGCCACGATGGTTCCGAGCGGTTCGGCCAGTACGGGCGTCGTGACGCCGCCGAGCGTCAGCCCGGCTCCTGCGGCGAACGCCAGCGCGCAAGCCATTCTCTTCATGGATGCCTCCCTTGGGTCACTCACGGTTATTTCTTTTTGCTTTTGCCAGGTTCGCCCGGCTCGCTAACCAGACGCGCCGCAGTGGTCGCGGCAAACATTGCGCCAGGGGCGTAAATACTGCGCCGGGGGCGTAGATGCGTAGATGGAGATATTGCGCCAGGGGCGCAGGACAACCGCGATACGTCAGCGCGCGGCATCGCGGCGCGAGGCGGCGCAGAACACTTGCAACGGGCGTCTACAAAGGGCGTCGCGTTACCAAAGATTCAAACGTCGAAAGGGAAGGCGGCGAGCGCCTTCTCTTCCCAAAAGCGCAGGCGGCGCGTGGCAAGTCAGCCGCGCAGAATTGGCGGCGCGTCCCCGGCCAGCGTCAGGGCTTGGGTCGTAAGTCGTGGTGCGGGTGAAAAACAACCGATTGGAAAAGCCATCGGGCCGCGCAAAACGTCGAGGTTTACGCGGTCGTTCGGGTGGAACTTTTGGAGCCGCCAGACTTTAACACAACCGGGGTCGGTTTGTCAAGCCATGCGCCGGAAATTTTGCGGACGGGTCGCGGCGTCCAGGCGATGCGCGCCGCGACCCGAAGAAAACGAGGAAGTTCGAGGGATCAGCGCGCGTTTGCCGGGTTGTCGGGAATCGCCTTGGCGGGAATGATGGGAACGGCGGGCGCGGCCAGCGGAACTCTGCCCTTTTCAGCGCTCTTGGCGATCTCGGCTTTGGCGCGGGCCACCGCGTCGTTGACTTCCTTGGTTCCCGCTTTGCCCATGTCGAACTTCGTGAAATAGTCGGGCGTCACGTCCATCGCAGTGGGATTGATGGCGGTTTTGGGCGTCTTGGAGGCGTTCTTGTACTTCTCGTACATCTTCCGCCGCGTCTCTTTGTCCAGCCGGTCAATCTCGTCATGTCCCTGCGCGTCGGGAACAACTTGTTTGTTGACGTCTTTGGCAATCTGCTTGCCCTGAGCCGTGTCCGCGGCAGGCGTTTCGGGCGGCGGGCCGGCGGGCTTGGGATTGACGAGGCTGCTGACAAAGAACAGCCCGCCCAGCAGCAGGGCCACGATAACCACAGTCGTTGGCGTGATAGATTTGCGTCTCATTGAGTATAGACCTCCTGAAGTCGGGTATAAGTTCGCATCGGTCGCAGAGGATATTGAGGCGCGGCTGCGCTGCGTTACGGCGACACCTTGCAGCAAGGCGGCAAGGAAGAACGCCTTGCCGCGCCCGTCATGACATGACCTTTCAAAGCCAGGACGCCGAGAGGTCAACCCCCCGGCCCTTCGTTCCGGCAGTTCAGGCGACGGGCCGGGGAGCGGTCTCGCCGGTTTCCGTTTCGCGCAGCGCGTCTTCGAGGCGACGCAGCGCCGCCGCGCCGGTTTTCCGCGCGCCGGTTACGTAGAAATTGGCCCGCGCCGCGCCCTGCCAAATCGAAACGCGGGCGCTATGGATGTCCCAGCCCAGACGCGCTAGGGCGACCGACACCCGGTACAGCATCGCTTTGGCCTCGCCGCCGCTGGTTTCCACCAAAGTCAGCGTTTCCGACACCTCGTGATGCACGGCTAAAACACGCAGCGGCGGGTCGGCTCTTTCCCCCTCGCGCCGACTGCCGCGCCCGCCCGCGCGCCGCCGCTGCAGCAGAACGGCGACGGTGCGCTCCCCCTTTAGTACGGCGATCAGGTCGGCGGAAATTTCACGTCTTTTGCCCGATGTCAGCGGACGGCCCCGGAAATCCACCCAGAGCGTGTCCAGCGCGATTCGCTCGTCGCCCTCGACGCGGGTCACGACCTGCGCGCTGTACACTTCGACGTCCAGGGCGTACAGCGCGCCCGTAATTTTGGCGAGAAGGCCCGGCTGGGGATCGTCGTAAGCCGCGACCGTCAGCTCGGTATAGGCGGCGTTGGGGTCGTCGTGAAAATCCACGACCGGCTGCCCGGCCCGCACGCTGCGGACAAAGCCGACGTGGAGGGCGATCTGATTGGCGCTCTGGTTGAGCAGGTATTCCGGCGGCATGGCCTGCACGTGGGCGGCGATTTCGGCTTCGGGCAGATTCTGCGGCGACAGGTCTTTGAGCAGCCGCCGCCGCGCGCGGGCCAGTCCCGCGTCGTCGTAGCCCAGGGCGTCGCTGTCGGCCAGGGCAGCCAGGGCGCGCTGCCACAAATCGCGCAGAAAGCGGCCCTTCACCGGCGTCCACACGCCCTCGCCGACCGCCCGCGTATCCGCATAAGTCAGCAGATACAGCATGGTCAGGCGGTCAGGATCGTCCACGACGCGCGTAAAGTTGCGAATCGTTTCGTCCAGACTCAGATCGCGCAGGCGCGACGTTTCGGCCATCAGCAGATGATGGCGCACCAGAAACGCGACGGTATCAGCGGCTTCCTGCGTCCAGCCCAGACGACGGCAGACCGCTTGCGCGATCTCCTCGCCGACTTCGGAATGCGGGCGGCCCGGCACACGCTTGCCGCAGTCGTGCAGAAGCGCGGCCAGGGCCAGAATTTCCGGGCGCGGCAGCTCGGCGTAAATCCGGCGCATCTCGGCGTCGTCGGCATCGGAACCCAGCGCCAGCGCGTCCAGATTTTCGATGACGCGCAGGGAATGCTGCCCGACCGTGAAGTCGTGCGCGGGATCGTAAGGAATCAAATCCATCAGCGCCCCGAATTCCGGCAGAAACCAGCCCAGAATGCCCAGGTCGGCCAGTTTTTGCAGCGTCGGATAGACCCGGCCCGGTTTGGACAGCAGGCGCGTGAAAACCTGCCCGGCTTCCCTCGCTTCCTCACTGTCGCCGGCTGGCAGTTCGGGGAGCGTGGCGAGCCGGGCGGCGACCGCGCGCTCGACGCGCCGACTCCAGCGCAGATGGTAGCGCTGCGTCAGCTCGCCCGCCCACAGCAGCCAGGTCGGGGCGGCGGTATCCAGCGAGGGGTTGGCGGGAACCAGCCGCCCGCGCTTGCAGTCCAGCCCGATGCCGAGCAGCAGGCGGCTGTCTTCGATACGTCCGATGGCCTGCTCGGCGCTCAGGCGCACGCGCATCAGCAGGGGGTACAGGTCGGCCATGAACCGCTCGACGGGGGGAACCAGCGCGCCGTCGGCGCTGAGTTCGGGCATGGCGTAGCCCAGCCTGTCGGCGACTTCCTCCTGCCGCGTGATAACGAGCTGATCGCGGTGCGCGCCCGTAATCGCGTGAAGGGCGTTGCGAATTTGAAACAGCCGCTCTTTGGCATGAAGCAGTTCCGCCGCCTCGCCTTCGGTCACGTAGCCGGACTGCACGAGCGCGCTGAAGGCGCGCGGCCCGCGCGCCTGGGCAGGCGTCAGCCCGCGACGCGCCTGCACCAGCCAGACCAGGGTTTGCAGGTCGCGCAGTCCGCCCGGCCCCTCCTTCAACTGCGGCTCGACGACGCGCGGGGTTCGTCCCCATTTTTCCAGAATCCGGCGGCGCTCCTCGACCTTGGCGAAGATAAATTCCGTCGGATTGAAGCCCATCCAGAAAGCGTCCTCGAACTGAATGAAGATGCGATGACTGCCCGCGACCAGACGCGCGTCCAGCAGCCCGCAGGCTGTCTGATGATCGAGTTCGGCGCAATCCGTCAGCAGGCGATAGGCATAGCCGACTTCCAGACTGCAGCGCGCCACCAGCACGTCCATAACCAGAGTAAACAACTCGCGAATCACGCGGTCGGTCTGGGCGTGCGCGGCCCGCTGGGGAATGAACGTCAGGTCAATATCGGAATACGGAGCCAGTTCGCCGCGCCCGTAGCCGCCCGTCGCCACAATCGCAATCGGCAGCGTGGCCGGGTTCGCGCCCTGCCGCGCGCAGGCCAGCCCGAACAGGCGCGTCACGATGGCGTCCATCAGGTCGCTGAACTCGTGGGCGATTGCCAGACCGCCGGGCGGCGAAATCGCGTCCTGCCGCGCCTTCCCGGACGGGGCGGAGGCTCCGGGTTCGGTCGGGCGCGGCGCGAGCAGGCGGGCCATCAGCAGGTCGCGCTCGCCCTGCAAATAGGCGGCGACGGCTTCGGGCGTGTGCAGGTCGTTGAGCGCGCCCAGACGCGGGGCGGGCGGACGTTCGGTCAGCAGCGACGCGAACATGGTCTTGCAGTCTTTTTTCGGTTCCATCCTGACAAACCCTCAGATTCGGAGAGTGCGTACTTCCGTCCATCCTTGTCTTTGCGCCCGCAGCCGCTCATGAGCGCGCAGGCCGCTCTGGAAAGAGGCTTCTCCGCCCCTTGACCGAACGCTCCACAAACTGGCGAAGGCCCTGCGCTTGGCGCGTTTCGCCCCAACGAAGGCGCAAAACATAATCACTCGCAAAAGCAGGCGGTGGCGATGCAAAGCGCAGCGTCAGACGCGCAACTCGCGAGAGCATGAACGCGCCGCCTTGCCCTCGGCGCGGCGAGCAAGAGAGGTGTCTCCTGGGGGACGGAAGGGGAAAGTTGAGTCAAGCGTCATGCTTGGCGGGGTGGAGCGGCGAAACGCTCCCCATCGGAGACGCCTCTAAGGAAGAGGCCCTTTCATAGAAGATGAACACGAACGGTCGGCGCGTTCTTCGTTGCTTGCTTTGGCAGCTCTTTGTCAAAGGTCATTAGTACGGTCGGTTGCGTAGAAGCAAGGTCTTCCGCCAGCGCAACGTAGATACCATCGGCGGAACGGCTGCAACCGTACCCGCTGCCGATCCGTTCCGCGCGGCGTATCAACCTGGCGTCTCCATTGAGAGGAGGAAGGACACTCGCCATTAGCCGATCAAAGGCGGCTACGGCGGCAGCGTAATCCGCTGGGGAAAGCGAGCCGCTCTTGAGTTTGCCGCAAAGAACGTAAAGCGTTTCCGCGACAAGAACCCCTGGGGCGAATAGCTGATAGTCGTCGCTCACGTACTGCGTTATCTCAGCCGTCGCCAAAGTATCTCGACCGGCCTCTTTAGAGGAGATAGCAATCGCGACAGTGGCGTCCAAAACGAGTGCGCCAGCGCTAATCACTTGAGGAATGGTCATACATCGCTCCTGCGCGCCCCTCGCGAAGAAGACGGTCGGTATCGGTTCCGTCGGTCTCCTGCATTCCCTCTTTCATCCGGGCAAGGTCTCGAAGCATTGCAAGGGCTTCCTCGTTCGCTGCAACCGCAGTTGTCTCTTCGGCTGTCAGGGTCATTTTATACTTCTGCGTGGCGGGTAAGCGGTTTAGACGCTTTGCCAACTGCTCCGGCGTCCCGGCATAGGTTTGCGCTTGGGCCATTTCGTTTTCCTCCGTTCTATCTTGATTTTAATTATATCACAGAAGGCGACTTTCGAGAAGGAAGTAATATCCCCCCGGCGGTCAGAGACGCTTGCCCTCGGCGCGGTGAGCAGGCGAAGTTCCCCAGCGGGAGCGGAGGGGAGAAGGCGGGTCAAGCGTCATGCTTGGCGGGGTGGAACGCCGAAACGCTCCCCGTCGGAGACACCTTATAATTCGTATACGCTCATTACGGAGAGACAGGCATTTCAACCCGATAAACTTGACCGGGCTGCAAGGAAAGAAAGCAGGCTTCCACTTGAGGCATAAGAAGAGCCAAGGTTTCCACTCGGTTATTTACGGCGCGCAGTATAATGAGCGCGAGATGTCGCCCTTCCATCTTCTGCTGATAAGGAATGTTCTTGTCCGTGGTGAGAAGCGCATCAAACCCGGCCCCTTCCGCAAGGTCTAGCGCTTCTCCATTTTCGATATGCGCCCAGCCCATTTCTTGGGTCGTCGAAACGGTGTGGGAAGGGAGATGTCTTTTAAGCGGGCGCGGCGTATTTTCATCAAAGAGTATCTTCACGAGCCGGAAGCGCTTCCCGTGAAGCGTTTTCCGA
>JBBRNU010000029.1:0-14809 GCA_038230115.1 Chthonomonadales bacterium
AACGTGAAAATCGTCTGGCCGTCCGGCGACGTGACGGATTTGGGCGCGGTCGAGGCCGGAAAAATGTACCACGTCGTCGAGGGCAAGGGCGTCACGACGCAAAAGCCTTTCCTGGCGATGAACCTGAAGCGCATGGCCCGGAAATAACGCCGCGCCGATTTCCAACGCCACGCAAACTTTTCTTAAGGAAGAGCGTTGACACCCCTCGTTTTTCTTTCGACGCAAATGCGCCTGCTGAAATTGGTTAAATTCCAGCAGGCGCATTTGCGGTTTTATGGGTTGTCACGCGAACAACGAAACAAGACCAATCTTGCAGACGGCTCGCCCGCTGAAAAGTGAGGGCTTGTCAGACCCGAGGGTTTGTAGTCAGCAAGCGAATAATTGGGTTTCTTAACACAAATTTAACATTCAATTTTGCGACTTCGCTTGACAAGCGATACCGCAAGCCTTATACTAACGATTAAAGTCGCCCCTTCCCAAAACTCTTGCCGGAGGTGAGGAAAGGACGACCTGCACAGCCCCGAAGGACTAGGATGTATTCTACCTCCTTCCTTCGGGCTTATCAACCGCCCCGCGCAAAACGCTCCCTCGTTCGCGCGGAGCCACTAGCGGAAACATTTGTGTTTCCGCCACACTGCAACGCCCGAAAACGGCTTTGCCCGCCCCGTCCGAAGGAGAAGAACATGAACCGTCTGTCAACGCCTTGCGCCGCCCGCCTGCCTGCTGTTCGGTCTGCTCTGCCTCGGCGTCAGCCGCCCCGCGCAGGCGGCGTACATCTACATTGATTCTTTCCATGCCACCTACAACATTTTCAATGGCGGCGTGTATGGCGACGAATACCTAGATTTACTTGACACGGGTTTTCATGCGGAATGGGACCCAAAGATAACAAAAAGCGCGTATTGCACCTGGACTATCACGCAGTACGTCACATGGTATAACAGCGCGGGATTGATAATAGGACGCGCCGCCCAGGACGTCTTACAAGAGACATCAAAATCCACGCCTACGAATCTCGGTGAGAACTATCCCTTCGGCTACATCAAATATATCGCTTTGAATTATAAGCCCTTCGGCGCTACAAGCGCCGTGTGCAAGTATGTGTTGACCGTCGTGGTGGCCGACGGGGTGAATGTCTACGCCATCAAAACGAAGACGAGCGTTGTGCAAATCGTAAGTTTTTGACTTTAGACGCAGGAGGCAAACTGCCCTGCGTCGTCGCGAGACCCTTTGTTCGTTTCGCGCTTCCTGATGCCGGGAAAACGTTATCGGGAAGCGCAAGCTGACGGGAGAACTTCGGGATGCGAACCTTGAAGCATCACATTTGCATTGGCCTGGCGACCACGCTGTGCCTGGCCGCTGTCGCCGCGTCCGCGCAGCAAAAGCCTGCCGAAGATGCGCGCACCCGCCGCGCGCTCGCCCGCACTGCCGCCCGCCGCAACGCCCTGCTGGAGACCGATCCGCGCCTCAACGTGCGCGTCAGCCTCAAACGCGAAGCGACCACTCAGGACGAGGCGGTCAGCGCGCTGGGCCGCATGACCAAAATTAGAATGCGGGTGGAAAAGGACAACGAAGGCCCGGCGGGAATGTCCTTTCGCTTTCAGAACGTTCCGTTGAAACACGTTCTCGATGGCATCGCCGCCGTTTACGGCTGGGTCTGGGTTCGCAAAGAAGGCGTCTGGATTTTGCAGCCCAACCACGCGCTCGATCACGATTCCCTGCGTCCGCACACGCGGGCGCAGGCGGAGATATTTCGCGGGGGCCGCGAACTGCTCAAGGAACTCGACAAGCAGCCCGCGCAATTTCTGGCGCGCCTGTTTAGTCGGGACATTCCCCTCCAGCCGGAGGGCTTAGCCTTCGGGGAACTGCCTGCCGGGGTGCAGCGTCCGGTAAGCGCGATGCTTGCCGCCAACCGGCGTGACCGCGCCTCGCAGGGCGACAATTATACGCCGCCACTGGACGACAACTGCCGCGTCTCCCTGGAAAAATCGGTTGACCAGGATTTCACACATTACACAGTCAATGTCAGTAATAATGAGGCAGGCGCGTCCTTTTCCTTCTGTATTTTCAATGATCCGGCGGAAAACACCGACCAGGTAGTTCACTATCAGGATATGCCCACGTCCGCCGATTTTGAATTCGATAAGGACGATGCCGCTTCCCGCCTTGCCGCGCTTGACGCCGACCCGCGCCTCAAGCAGCGCTTTTCGCTGCGAATGCGCTACGCAACGCTGTCGGATGCGCTCCATGCCCTCGCCCCGCGCGCCGGTTTCGATTTCGCCGCCTTCTATCAGGACAGCGGCGCGAATGTCCCGGAGCGTAAGTCCTTTACCTTCGTCAATCTGCCGCTCGCCGCGATATTGGATCGGCTGGCGGCGCTGTACGGGCGCACGAGCGCCTTTCATGGTCGGCAGGCGCATACCTGGGGCGAGCGAACAAGCGGGGTCATTATATTCCATCTGGGGCCGGAAGACCCCAACTTCAAGCCGCCAGCCTCCCCCAGCTATCACGCGCCCGGCTTCTTCGAGATCAACCGGCCCTGGCCCTCCGATCCGCCCGACACGCCCTAGCAAGATACTGACAGAACGGTAGTTCGTTTTTGCGTTGCTGTCGTAACGTGAAAATCGTCTGGCCGTCCGGCGACGTGACGGATTTGGGCGCGGTCGAGGCCGGGAAAAGTATCACGTCGTCGAGGGCAAGGGCGTCACGACGCAAAAGCCTTTCCTGGCGATGAACTTGAAGCGCATGGCCCGGAAATAACGCCGCGCCAAAGTCTAATACCGTCAAATAAATGTTTTTAGGGGCGCAGCTTGCTGCGCCTCTACTGTTTTGTTGCGGCAGAAGGTGTTTTGCTTCACCGTCCCAAATCCTTCGAGGGCGTGAAGTCGCGGGCGCCGATTTCGCGGGCGATTTGCGCCCAGCATTCACGGTAGTTTGGGTAGCGCGGCGCGAAATTCAAAACGCGCCGCGCTTTGGCGTTGGTCATGCGGTACGAGGCCGTCAGCACCTCGACGGTCAGCGCGCCGACAATCATTTTCGCCATCAGCGCGGAAGCATGGCGCGGCGTTCCGGCGCGAAGCGTTTGCGCGGCGCAGGTCAGCACGTCCCGCATCGGGGCCGGGTCGTTGTCCACGAGGTTGAAGGTTTGCCCGCTGGACGCTTCTACGTTGGCAAGCGCGGCGACAATGCCCCGCGCGGCGTCGTCGGCGTGAATCTGGCTGACATAAGCGTCGCCCTCGCCGATAATGGGCAGCAACCCGCGCCGTAGGGCCGCAATGCTCTGCTGAGTGTGCCACGAATGCGGACTGCTCAGGGCGGCGAAGCGCAGAAGCGTGGCGGGCAGGCGGCTGGCGCGAACCAGGTCTTCCATCGCCAGGGTCGCGCGCAGAAACGGGTGCGTGGAGCGCGGCGCTTCTTCGTCAATCCAATCCGCCCCCCGCGACGCGCATACGTACCCGACGCTTTCCTGCACGAACAGGCGCAGGCCAAGCGGTTCCGAAGCGGCCAGCAGGTTGCGCGTTCCCTCCAGACGCACCCGGTCGTTCAATTCCCAATCTTTCGGATGGACGCGCAGTTTGAGCGGAATGGCGGACGCGAGGTTGACGACCGCTTCCGCCTGCGACTCGCCCACGACTCGCCGCATCGCCTCGCCGTCCAGCACGTCGCCGCGCACCGGAGTCGCGCCCAGAATATCCGCCTGAAGCAGTTTTTCCGGCGTCCGCGCCAGCCCGACAACCGTATGCCCCGCCGCCAGCAATTGGGGAACCAGCGCCCGCCCCAAAACCCCGGTCGCGCCCGCCACAAAACCCGCATTTCGCCGCCTCCCTGCCTTCTCGCGCGTCATATCATATCTACATACGATTTCACTGCGGAAACGGCGTACGGGGCGGAATAATCCGCCCCGGCGGGACAACCGTTGGAGAACGGCAGATTATTCGCGGTTGCGCCGAATGCCGATTGCCTGCGCTTCGGGGTGTTCAAAGCCGCCCAGCGCTTCCGGGTTCCGTATCTGCTTGAGGTGGCGCTTCAATTCGTCCACCTGCCCTAAAACGGCCTGGGCGAAACGCTGGTCGAGAATCGGGACGCCCGCCTGCGCCTGTCGAAGCGCGCCGGAAATGAAGGCCTCCTTGAGATAGGCGGGCGTGAAGCCCGCGCTGCGCTCGGCCACCTTCTGCGCCAGCGCGTCCCGGTCGAGATCGGGCGATAAGCGGGACGCCAGTTCCGAACGCGCCAGCAGACGTTCGCAGTACGCGCGCCTTTCCGCAAGCGCGGGCAGGCCGATGTGAAACACGCGGTCGAAGCGCGACGGACGCTTCAGCAGCGCCTCGTCAATCTTCTCCGGGTGGTTGGAACTGGCAATGATGAACAAGCCCTCGTTATTTTGAAAGCCGTCCAGCTCGTTCAGGAAGAGCGTGCGCCGATCTTCGGTGATCAGCCCGTCCAAATCCTCGAACGCCAGCAGACACGGGGCCAGTTGGCGAGCGCGCTTGAAGATCATCCGCACCGCGTCTTTTTCGGGATTAGAAGTCTGCAAGTCACGCACGTACAGAAAAGGCAGGTCGGGGAGAGCCGCGGCAGCCGCCTTGCACAGCATGGTTTTGCCGGTTCCGGGCGGGCCGACCAGCAGCAGACCGCGCCGCCAGGGGAAACCGAGCGCGCGAAAAGCGTCCCGACTGCGCGCGAAGCCCTCGACCGCCTCGCGCACGGCGTCGAGAACGGCGGGCGGCAGAATCAGGTCGTCCCACGTCACCTTGCCAATCTCGGCGTCCAGCTCCGGCGCGCTCGCCCAGCGCCTGGCGTAGCGCAGGGAGCGACCAGCGGGCCGAATTTCATACGCCTCCAGCGCGTCGGCGAAGCGGCGCAGCAGCGAGGCATCGGTGGCGAACCCGATTACGCAGCCGCCAACATGGGTGGAGGGCGGTATCGCGATCTCAACCGTTTGTCCTTCCCATGTGAACCCGTACCAGCCGACATACGGGCAGACCTGCCCGCGCTCGATATGCCCGCTGCCCGAAGGCAGCAGCGCGCGGCAGGGCTGGGCGCGCGTTTCGAGAAACCGCAGCAATCGCAGGCGGTCGGGCCACAGCAGCAGGGTGGCGCAGTCAGGCCGATGGCGGCGAATCTGGCGCAGCAGGGCGTCCTTGCCCTCGCCCATCTGCGCCTCGGCAGCCAGCGCCGCCTGCGTCGCCTGATCGCGCCAATCTCGGCTCGGCTCGTTTTCCTCAGTCGTTCCCAACGGCGCGTTCAACACGGTCGGTTCGTTCCAATGCAAAGCGTTCCAGGTTTCCATGTGCGTCTCGAAATCCTCCGGGCGTTTGCGCCCGCATAACGGCATCACTGCCAAAGAAAAAGCCGCCGCCCGCTTCTCCAAGCAGGCCGCGACTCGCGGGGGTGTCAGCGTCTGGGCGCGGTCTATGACAGACCACGCCCAATGACAGCATCGCGAGCCGGAGGATAGTAGTTGTAAGTTGGCAGAAACATGGCCGTCACTCCAAAAAATCGAATCACACAACTTGCTTTTCACCCTCGCGCTGAAGGCGCGTCGAACGGAGCTAGTAGAACGGGAATAAATCCCCGTTCTAAAATGCACAGACCATCTGCGTGGCCTGCAATGCCTCTCGCGCCTAGCCAAGTGAAAACTCTTAGGTCTACCCTCATCCCCGGCCCTTCTCCCTGCATGGGAGAAGGGAGCGAAGGTCGTAATTCGCGCCTTTGTCATTAGCGGAGAAAGAACCTCGCTCCGGCGTATCGGCATGGCAGCCCGCGCAGGCGGGCTTTGCGTTTCAGAACGGGCATTCATGCCCGATCCACTGGCTCCGTTCCCTCTTGTTCGCCCCGCCTTTCAAAACAACGGCAGGAATCGTGGCACAACTCTTGCAATATCGTTTTTGGGCGCGCGGCTGATAAAGCCTCTGCGCCAAACCGACTGATTCTTCCAACGACGGGAAAAGGAGTTCGTTCGATGCGCCCGATATTTCGCCTGTTTTGCGCCCTGGGCCTGGGGCTGGGTGTCAGCGGCGCGGCCCATGCCGACCTGCCCGACCTGCGCGGCCAAACCCTGTTCCTTTCCGGCACTGTTTTGGCGTCCGGCACGGTGCTGACCTTCGACCTGAGCAGTATTTATCCCAACGGCGAGGACATCCCGCCCGACAACCCGATTGCCCTGGCGTTCGCTGCGACCGGGCCGAGCGACGACTCGGCGCTCACGGCCACCATCAGCCTGCCGCCCTTTCCTCCGCCCGCCGGAACGACCTACCCGACCTGCCCGAACCCCATACTGACCCTGAACGGCAGCTTCAACCGCGCGACAGGCGTCTTCACGATGACCGGCAAACTGCCAGGAGCTTCGGTTATTGACTTCGGCGTGGAAGACCTCGGCCCGCCCTTCGGCGTCCGGCGAACCCTTGTACAGACGAAAAACCTCGTCATCAATTTGAACGGAACCGGAGCCATCGGGTCGGACGGCGTTTTCGCCATCAAGCAGCCCGGAGTCGACGACTTCACGTTCGACATCAACAATTCGTTCGGCAGCAACGGCACGCCGCGCGCCGCCCTGCAAGACCCGAATTTGTGCGGGTTTGGCGGCACGGTCGCGACGGTGCAAAAGCCCAAAATCCAGTTCAGCGACTGGACGGGCCGTCAGGCGCAGGTTTCGGGGCAAGTCATGCTGGAAGGCAGGAGCGGCGCGACGACGATTCAGCCAATCGCCTTCACGTTCCGACCCGCCGTCGGTTTGCCGTTCACCATCAACCGGACGCTGGGCAGCGACGGAACTTTCCTGCTGCCCAATATCCCCGCCGGAGTCTACACGCTGCACATCAAGGGCGCGCAGTGGCTGGCCGCAAACGCGAGCGTGGACACGACAAAGGGGGACTTGGGCGGCCTGCTTGTCGGCCTGATCGGGGGCGACGCCAACAACGACAACAGCGTGGACAACGTGGACCTGAGCATTCTCGCGCTGGCCTACGCCGCCTCAACGGGCGACTCCAACTTCGACGCCAGGGCTGACTTCAACGGCGATGGCAGCGTGGACAATCTCGACCTGTCCATTCTTGCCAACAACTACGCGCTCGACGGCGACAACTAACTCGCTTGCGTTTTCGTCCCGTTCCTTCCACCCTATTCCCGTCCCCGCCGCGCCAATCAGGTCAGCGGGGGCGGGACGGCCATTGGCAGGCAGGCGGAAAGCAGGGCGCGGTGGCCCTCCCAATGCGTTTCCACACTGATTGGCAGGCTCCGATAGTTGAGATACCAGAGCGCGCCCGCCTCGAACGACGGCTCGATTTGCGTCACGAGCGGCTGCGTGATCGTCTCGCCCGGCGCGGCTTCCCACGCGAAAACCTGTTCGATGTTGGTGGCCGGACTGCTGACGCGCACACCGGGCGGCACGATCATTTGAAAGACGCCCGACTCCATGCGGCGACCCAGATTGGCGACCGTGATTTCCAGCGCGACGTGATGCCCCGGCTCGATGTCGCGCACGGCTTCGGGTTGAATTCGCAGGCTCAAACCTCGCGCGCCCGACCCGACGCGCCACTCGCAGGCCGTCAGCGCGGGGCCGATGCCGTCGCTGTCGAATTCGGAAGAGCCGCCTTCCAGTTCCAGGCGCAGCGCGTCCTCAGTCAGGTAGTCGCGCCAGGTCATCGCCCATGCCCGCTCGCGTCCGGCGACGGGCTGACCGGCGTACTGATGCAGCGGGCGCTGGCGGCGAAAATCGCTCAATAGCGGATAATCCAGAAACTTCACCATTCGCAGCATCTCGGCCCGCGTTGCGGGATAATAGCCCATGTCCGTGTACAGGCTATGCCCCGCCCGGTTATCCAGCGCGGTCTGCAAAAACAGGAAGGGAAATCCGCGCCGCGCGGCCTCCTGCTCGACCGCCCGCGTCAGCATTCGGCCCAACCCGCGCTTCCGATAGTCCGGGCGAACCGACAGGCCGCACAGTTCGGCGAACGGCGGACGATACGCTTCCAGCGCTACCCGTCCGGCGATTACGCCGTCCACCTCGGCCACGATTTCGCGCACATAACGCCGCGCCTGCCAATCGGCGTCGGCTTCCGGCCACGCGCGATGTTCCGACGGCGCTCCCACCCAACCGACCGACTCCAGAATGGCCCGCGAGCGCGGACGGTCTTCCGGCGTGGAGGATCGCAGCGCCACCTCGGATCTCGCCAATTGTCCCTTCGTTCCCTCCGGCTCTGCGCGCATCTACGATGGCTCCTTTTTCCTACTTCTCTTTCGTTCCGTGTTGCGTTCGCCCGGCCCCATCCAAACCCCGCCCGTTTTCCAATTCACGCCGCCGCGTCGCCCGTATGGAAGGGCGCTGGACGCATCCTCTCCGCTCAATCAAAGGGCGTTCGCTACTCCTTTATTTCGCCCGCCAGGATCAGAAAACTTTCGTAGCGGCGGGCCGCCACGTCGCCCCGTTCCACCGCCGCTTTGAGATTACAGCCCGGCTCGTTCTGATGACGGCAGTTGCGGAAGCGGCACGGCGTGGCAAGGAAAGGGCGAAATTCGACGAAGCACTGCGCCAGACTCTCCCGATCCAAATCCAGCAGTTCCAGCTGACGCAGGCCGGGCGTGTCCGCGACCCAGCCGCCGCTTTCCAGCGGAAGCAACTCGCGCACCGTCGTCGTGTGCTTGCCCTTGAAGGTCGTCCCGCCAATGTCGCCCGTCGCCAGTTTCAAGCCCGGCTGCATCTGGTTGAGCAGGCTGGACTTGCCCACGCCCGACGGCCCCGTAAACGCCGAAATACGGTTTTTCAGCGCGGCTCGCAATTCCTCGATGCCTTCCGGGGCGCGAACGCTCGTTCCCAGCACGCGATATCCGATGCGGGTGTAATCGGCGAAGCGGGCCGCAAAGGTCGCGTCGTCCACCAGGTCGCGCTTGTTGGCGACGAGCAGCGGTTCCAATCCGTTCGCTTCCGACGCTACCAGCCAGCGGTCAATGCGCCACAAATCGGGGTTCGGCTCGGCGCAGGCGAAGACGATGACCAGTTGGTCGAGGTTGGTGACGAGGGTCTGTTCCTGCCCCCGGAACGCGGCCCTGGCAAAGCGGGTTCGGCGCGGCAAAATCTCTTCGATTACGCCCGTATCGTCGGCGGCGTCGGAGGGCGTGAAGCGCACCCGGTCGCCGATCGCCACGACGTCTTTGGTGAACGGACGCTTGGCTTTGGTGACGCGGCGCGAAAAACTGTCGCTGGTCGAGTACGTGAAAGTCTTTTTCAAGTTGCCGCGCAGCGTGCAGACGACCGGATGCGCGCCGCCGGAATCATCGGCGTCGGCATGAACCAGATACTGACCGCTGACCGCCTTCAAAACCAGTCCCTGGCGAATGCCATCCGATTCGGAAGGGGCGTCGGCGCGCGTGTCTTGCAGCCCGGCTTCGGGGCGATTGTTGTGATTGGCGATAATGGGTTCTCCACAGAGCGCGGGCCGGAACGGATACTGTCGCGCGCATCGGCCCGACAAGCGAAACGGCGTCCCAAAGACAAAAACGCCGCCGGGACGCGGAAGGTCAGCCGGGGCGCGAAAAACAACCAGTCGAAGCCAGGAACGGAGCGTCTCGGATCGCGGTCGTTTTTCCTCCCCGGAGCGGACGCGCCTCCAATGGGCGCAGCCTGTTCTACCTAATATCGAATTTCGAGCCAGGCGCGCTAGAAAACGCGCCCAGCGCTATTATACCCCTTGCCGTCCGCGATGTAAACCAGCCGCGTAGTCCTGCCAAAAACCCGTTTTTTGAAGAGCGTCGCATCTCGACAGAATTCCCGCGTTGCCGAGACAAATGCGCGTCGGATTTCCTACGCCCCTTGAGGCATTGTAACTTATGGATTACACTATGTTCGGAGGGCAGATCAATTCATGGAAGCGACGCCGCAGCGCCTGATGACGCTTACGCTGGAAAATGGCAAATGCCCCGTGTAAGACTGGTTACAGGGTATCGGCGACAAAATGACGAGAGCGCGGATAGCCCGCCAGATTGACAAATTAGGACGCGGTAATTTTGGCGTCTGGCGCAGCGTCGGCGAGGGCGTGGCCGAACTGAAATTGGATTTCGGTCCCGGTTATCGGGTTTATTACGCCCGCATGGGCAGCGTCACGGTTGTATTGTTGGGCGGGGGCGACAAAAGCGGTCAAAGCCGAGACATCAAGACCGCGCAGGATTTGTGGCGGAAATTTCAGGCGACAGAGTTGTCTGAAGCGCGGTTGGCTTCCTGGCCGCGAAATGAGGAAGCCCCGCCCGTCATCGAAACTGCGGAGCCGCCGAAGAAGGGAAGAAAGCGCAATGAAATTGAAAGACTTTGATGAAACCCTCTACCGCGAACTGCAAGACCCGGAATTTGCCGCCGCGTATCTGGAAGACGCTCTCAGCGACAGCCTGGAAGAATTCCTGATCGCGCTGCGTAAATACGTCCAGGCGAACGGCGGGATGAGCCGTTGCGCGGAGCAAACCCAACTGGCGCGGGAGGCGCTTTACCGTATGCTTTCCGGGGAAGGCAACCCGGAGTTAAGATCGGTAAACGCCATCTTGAAATCGCATGGATTGCGATTCTCGATACAATCCATATAACAAGAGAATCAGACCGCCGCCGGAGCCTCGAACTCTGCAAGACTGAGTGAAACAGGAAGCCCTATACCGAACCCGCCGTACCGAAGCGCATCATCGAAGCCTGGCTTGCGGGCGCGCAAAATGAACTGATCGCGGATGCCACTGTCGTGGGCGACAATTTATTGGTTGCGAGCTGCAGTCTGGAAGTCCTGCGTACCCTCTTCTCGACGAAGCCGCTGACGAGGATTTCGCTGGAACAACGGGGCGATTTCACGATTGACCCGGATGGCGGCAGCGTCCATTGGCCGGAGACTGACGTGGAACTCGACCTCGAAGGGTTCCGCAGGTTGCTTGATCCAGCCCGACGGGAGCGCGCCAAACATGAACAATGGGCGCACAATACCCGATTTGGGCGCGCAGTGACGACGCTGCGGCAGGCGGCGGGCCTTCGGCAAGCGGACATAGCAGGGCTTTCCGACCGTCAGGTTCGACGCATCGAGGCGGGCGAGGGGTTCAGCGCGGCGGCGATTACCCGTCTTGCCGGAGCGAGCCGACTTTCTGAAAACGAATACATGCAAAAAATTGCCGACCTGATGGCGCGGGAAGATGCGAGCGTCGAAAAGCGCCCGCAAAGAGTGCGAAAGGCGCGTTCGTGAGGTTGGCGCGCGGTGAAACGCACGCTCAAATGATAAAGTAGGACAAGGCGCTGCGCCCGCCAACCGGCTAAAAAGTCACCAGATCGGGCGGCAGGTGCGCGGTGTGGTTGTGGAAGAGCAGGCGGGTCAGCTCGCCGTGCGCGTCCGGGTCAAGCGTTTCGGTGAGCGGCTCCGCTGCTGTTGTCATAGGGCGCGGGCGCTGCTCGAGAAAGATGCCGCTGACGGCGCAGTTGTAAAAGAGGAACCGTGTGTAACCGCCCGGCCCGATTCCCAGCAGCTCGCTGAGGAAGGCGCTGCCA
Source organism: Chthonomonadales bacterium (assembly GCA_038230115.1). Lineage (GTDB taxonomy): Bacteria > Armatimonadota > Chthonomonadetes > Chthonomonadales > Chthonomonadaceae > JBBRNU01. The sequence continues at coordinate 11,504 of JBBRNU010000029.1, forward strand.
TACGTGCCGTGAGTCACGACCACCACGTTGTCCTCGCTCGCCTGATGCCGCGCCCGCAGCAGGGCGAGCGACTGCGCGGCCCGCGCGTAGACTTTTGCCTCTTCCTCCTCGACCGTCATGGGTGTCCACCAGCCCTGGTCGGTAATCGCGTCGTCCAGCGTGGCGGTCGGAAAGTCGCGCAGAATTTCCTCGCGACACATTCCCGACTGTTCGCGCAGCCCGCCCGCCTCGCACAAGCCGGGCAGAACGTGCGGGGCCAGATGCAGCGCGCTTTCCAGCGCCTGCGCCGTTTCCAACGCGCGGCGCATCGGGCTGGCGTACAGCGCGGCGAACGTCACGCCCTCGTCGCGCAGACCGGCCCCCGCGCAGCGCGCCTGTGCGCGCCCGATTTCGGTCAGGGGCGGATCGGAAACGCGCGGCATATTCGCGTTGTTGGTGGATTGTCCGTGCCGAACAAGATAAATTCGCATGGTTGTGTGAAAAATTATTCCAGCGTCAGCATGACGGTTCGCGCCGGGTGGTCGTAAGGCAGCGCGACTTTTTTTACGACCTTATGGCCCCGTTTGTCGGTCGCCGTGATTTGATAATCGCCATAGAAGGCCCGGGTTCGATACTGTCCGGCGCGGTCGGTGGTTCCCTGCGCGTTCGTCCGCCAGGTCGTATGAATGAGTTTCAGCAGGCGTTCATAGGCGGGCTTGGGCGACATATCCTTGCGAATCAGACCGGCAGGCGCGTTCTGCCAGGCGCTCTCGTCGCTCAGGTCCCAATACGTGATTGCGCGCAGGGCGGGATGACTGAACAACACCGTGTAGAATTTTTCCAGATAATTGGCCTGGTCCGCCTCGCCTTCGGGCGTCGTGTTCCAATCGGTCGGATAGGGGCCGCTGGCGTTTACGTTGCGCGGCGGCCCGCTCAGAACGGTCGTTTCCGTAAAATGCACCGGCCTGCCGAACTGCCCGAACTGCGTGGCGACCTGCCAGAGTTTCTCCGGACTCCATTTTCCCGAATGCATGTGCGACTGAATGCCAACGGCGTCGGGCAGCGCGTCGCGTTTTTGCAGCTCCGCCAGCAGGCTCACATTGTCTTGACCGATGTTGAAATCGTTGTACAAAAACGTGTCGTCGGTTTCCTTGCCCGCCGCCCGCGCCCAGCCCAGCGCGGTCGCCACGACATTTGCCGGGCCGTCGCGTTTAATCCACGCGCCTTCGCCGGTCGTCGCGGCGGTATTGGCGGCGTTGTTCGCCTCATTCAGCGCGTCCCAGATCGAGATCAGGCCGCGATAGCGCGGAACCAGGTCGAAGACGCGGGCGCGCAGCAGAGGGATCGCCGCCTCCGCCTCTTTCGGCGCCCACGAGGGATAGACTTCGTGCCAGATCAGCGGATGTCCCTTCGGCGTGACGCCGTGCGTCCTGCACCAGCGGGCCATCGCCTCCAGCCGCGCATAATCCGGCTTGCCTTTTTCCGACTCGAACGCGCCCCAGTAAAACGGCAGCGTGGCGTAATTGAACAGGTCGGTAAAGCGCGTCTGGTATGCGCGCTGCAAAGCGTCCGTCTTGTCCGGCTGAAGCAGAAAGATGTCGCAGCCGAAGAGAAAAGCATGCCGGGTCTGCACAACGGCCAGCCGCGCGCCCAAAACCGGCCTGCCGTTCTTATCCCGCACCTGGATTGTCAAGCGGCCTTTGCGGTACTTTTCGATGCGAGCCTGAATTGCGTCTGGCTTCAGCGCGGCTTTCGTCGCCGCCAATGCCGGGTCCGGCCCCGCCAAATCCACGCGAACGCCCGCTAGCTCCACTACCCCAGCCTGATGCCCCGCCTGAAACCGCAGGTTCAGCCCGTTCGGGCCATACCCGCCCGTCGCGCCCGTCAGATCGAACGCGCGCCAGACCGGAGTCAGTGTCGGGGTCGTGTCTATCGCGGTCGTGTAAGGCGGGCCTTCTTTTTCGATAACGACGCGCACCGGATTATTCGTCGCCGACCGGCCCCAGAAGCGCAAACGCAGGCGCGTTCCTTCCGGCAGCGCGGGCGCAAGGGGCTGCGTCAGGGCGATGCCATAAAAAGGCTCGGACGGCTTTACGATGGTCAGGCGCAGGGCCGTTTTATTGCCGCCCGGCTGCCCTTCGGCGGCGACCGTCTCGAACTTCGCATTCTCAGGCGCGGGCGTAATCAGCGCCCAGCCCCCGGCCTTGATCAGGTCGTCCGCCAGCGCGGGGCGGGCCAGCGTCAGCCCGAGCAGCCCAACAAAAAAATAAAGGCGGCCAAACAAAAACGGGCGTCGCTGCAAAGTAAAGTCTCCCTTATCAAAGACTGCGCTTGCTTGTCTGGCGCATGGCGGAGAACGGGAATAAATCCCCGTTCTGAAACGCTAGCCCGCCTGCGCGGGCTAAAAATGCGCGCTTTGACTTGTATGCTTGTGCAAACTAAAAACGTTTTGTAGAAGCGGCCTTGTGTATTGCAGGCCACGAAGGTGGTCTGTGCATTTCAGAACGGGCATTCATTCCCGTTCTCATCCTATCCGAATAAATCCAGTGTCGTCTGCGTTTGCTGCGGCAGACCCTGCGCGGTCGGTTTCGGGATGTACCGGTCGAACGCGCCGCCGAAAGCGTCCTCCAACCGTTTGGCGAACTTGTAAAGCTTGTCCATGTAGTATTTCGTGTTGGCGTCGTCGGCGTATTCGGCGCGCAGGCCCAGCGCGCCATCGGCTTTTTCGTAAATCAGGACGTAATCGCCGACCGGCACGCCTTCCGCCACCTTCGCGGAGCGTTTCTTCAGCTCGCTGTTGAATGTGTTTTCCGTGATCCGCTCGCGCCGCGCCAGGTCGTCAATCGGGACGCGCTTGTTCAGCAGGTCGTCAATGGTCTGGCGATACAGTTCCGCGATGGCGTCAAAATCGTGTTCCAGCAGAAAATCCACGCACTTCGCCAGAAACTGACGCCCGTACCGTTCATCGGCCCGCGAGCGCAGCGACGCCCCCTTGAAAATGCGCCGCCCGTCATAGGTCACGAGAACGTAATTTTTCGTTTTGACCGACAGCATCGTCGCGAACCGACCGTCGAAGGCCAGCCGGATGCCTTCCGGGAGCGTGGAGCCGATTTCCCCCACATAGGCGCGCTCGGCCTCCTCGCCCTGCACGGCTTCGGGCGGCACGAAATACACCCCGTCGGTGTCAATCTCGATGACGACGCTGCCGCTGGCGTCCATGCGGTTCGCAATGTCCAGAACCAACTCGCGCCCCAACTCCGTGACGCGCTCGGCGGACTGATAATCGTTGAAGCTGAACGGCCCGCCCACATACCCGTAAAACGAGTT
>JBBRNU010000030.1:0-14762 GCA_038230115.1 Chthonomonadales bacterium
CGCTTGTCGGTTCGTCGAAGGAGGTTTCGGGCAGATAAAGACGATAATGGCGAGGCGTTTCGGATTCAGTAGCGAAAAAGGGATATTCGGTGTTCTGCGCGTCCTCGAACTTCAGTTTGCCGAGGCTTTGCTTATCGGGAACCAAGCGCTCGATTTCTTCCACGTCTGAAATTAGCGTGGGATGCTGACTTTTCAGCGCGTCAAGCAGGCTGTCGAAAACCGAAATGGTTTTTGCAACGCCCATTATCCGATGCGTGTTCAGATCATGCCAGCCCCGGACGCCATGGAGCATCAGCAGGGATTTCAAGCCTAACTCGACCGCCTTCATAGTGGACGTAATCGCGCCTGCATACCGACTGGCGGCGTGCAAAATTCGCGCATCCTGCAAATGCCGGGCGGCTTCGCTGAAATAAGCGTGGGCAAGTTCGTTGTCGCGGGGAAATGGCAAAGAAAACGCGGGCGCTGCAGTCATTTCGGGCTAGGCTCCGGCAATGGCAGTTCTAACGGGTTCGGCAATAGTTCGCCGCCCTGCCTTTGCTTCAAGTTGGCGGTAGCCTGCGCTATAACGCCCCTGGCAAACCCGGCAGGCTGTTCATAAATAATTTCGCAGCCGTCCAAAACCCGCCCGATGAGTTCCTGCGCGCCTAATGTTTGCGAGGCCGATGGCGAAGCGGCAGACAGAAAATCCTGCAATGAAAGAAAATTCAAGTACAGTTTGCCGCGCATTGGCAGGTTCGCGCTGCTTTCCGACTGCAGACGAGACGGCCCTTGCCAATTCTCAATCACTTCCAACAGATCGATGTCATGCGTATCGCCGGACGTGACCATCGGCCCAAAAGCGATCACGGCGCGCAGTGTATCCCCAAGCGTTTTCAAGTGTTCATGCACGATTTGGTTGATTGCGCGATACTCGAAATAAGGAATGTCGTTTCGTCGGGTTTCGCCAGTCATTGTCCGCCCTCCAAAAGGGTAACCGAAAAAAATAAAACTGGCTTAGTATACCATGCCCCCGCTTCCATTACGGATAGAGCGTTCCTTCAACGCCTTGCGCTCCAGTGGAGATAGCCACCCGTCGCCACGGAAATTTGTATTCCGCCTCTCTCGTTTTCCAAGGCTTACCCGCGCCCTCGCAAAAATCGGGAGGAGGTTTCTCTCCGCGAAGGGAAATACAGGGTCATGCCAACTGCTGTCTCAACGCCGCCAAAGACGCGGCGGCGACACAGGCCTGTCTGCAGCAAACCCGCAACGAGACTGAAGGAGAACCGATTTGACGCCAACACCGATTCGCGTGACCGTCTGGGGCGAGAACATCCATGAGAAAACCCACGAGGCCGTGACCAAAGTTTACCCGGACGGAATGCACACGACCATCGCGGCGGGCCTTCGCGAACTGCACGGCGAGCGCGTCGCGGTTCGCACCGCCACGCTGGATCAGCCGGAGCATGGCCTGACCGACGAAATCCTGAACGACACCGACGTGCTGACCTGGTGGGGCCATGCCGGACATCATCTGGTGGCCGACGAAATCGTGGACAAAGTGCAGGCGCGGGTACTGGCGGGCATGGGCCTGCTCGTGCTGCATTCCGGCCACCTGTCGAAAATCTTTCGCCGCCTGATGGGAACCTCGTGTATGCTGCGGTGGCGCGACGACGACCGCGAGGCCGTCTTCACCGTAAACCCCGGCCACCCGATCGCCCGCAACGTTCCCTCGGTCTTCCTAATCCCCGATCAGGAGATGTACGGCGAGTATTTCGACATTCCGCAGCCCGACGAGCTGGTTTTCATCAGTTCGTTCCGGGGCGGCGAGGTATTCCGCAGCGGGTGCTGCTTCACGCGCGGGCAGGGCCGCATCTTTTATTTCAGCCCCGGTCACGAGACCTACCCCGTGTATCATCAGCCCGAAATCAAGCAGATCATCGCCAACGGCGTCGCCTGGGCGTATGAGCCGCCGAAGCCGATCTTCGACACGATCACCTGCCCGAAATCTCCCCTCGGCTGGTTCGAGAAGTAGCGAATTCCGGGGCTTTTGCAGCCCTGACAGGAAGGCGAGCCTGAGCCGAGGCTTTGCGCGGGCCTATAAAAGACCCGGCGCGGAGGCTGCGCGCTTCGCTGGCGTCCTCACGGACGGAACACGCAGAACGGGTAAACGTTTCTCTTTCCTCAAGGACGCAGTGACGTTTTTGGCGCGTGGAAATTCGCGTCCTCTCTGTGTCTCTGTGGTTCAAACCGGAACACAGCAACATCTTGGCGCGAACGTCTTTGCAAACGCGCCGACCTTTCGGCGCGAGGGTCTTTGCGTCCGTGAGGACGCCCAGCGTAGCGCGCGAAGCCTCTCTGCCGGGTCTTTTATAGGCCCGGCTTCCCGACGCCGTTTGAAGTTTGTCTGCGTAAGAAAAATGAGCGATTTTCGTGTGAGGAGAACGATTGGTGGCGATAAAAAAAGCCTTGTTGGTGGGCGCGGGCGGCATGGGCCGCGCATGGGGCAAAAACCTGAACGAAAACCCGCAGGTCGAAATCGCGGGCTGGGTAGACCTGCGCCCGGAAGCGGCGGCTGAGGCCGCCGAGCAGTTGAAACTTTGCGGCCTGCACGTCGGGGACGACCTGGGCAAGGCGCTGGCCGAAACCAGACCGGATTTCGTTGTGGACGTGACGATTCCCGAAGCGCATCGCGACGTGACCCTGCAAGCCCTGGCGTTCGGCGTCCCCGTCCTGGGCGAAAAGCCGATGGCCTCCTCAATGGCCGAGGCGCGCGAGATGGTGGCCGCGTCGGAGAAGGCGAACAAGCTCTACATGGTCAGCCAGAGCCGGCGCTACGACTCGCGCATCCACGCCTACCGCAAACTCATCGAAGAACAAATCGGCGCGCCGGGCATTCTGAATTCCGACTTTTACATCGGCGCGCACTTCGGCGGCTTTCGCGACGAGATGCCTAGCCCGCTCCTGCTCGACATGGCGATCCATACGCTCGACGCCGCGCGCTATCTGTCGGGATTAGACCCGGTTTCGGTCTACTGCGAGGAGTTTAACCCGTCCTGGAGCTGGTATCAGGGCAATGCTTGCGCGACGGCCATTTTCGAGATGTCCGGCGGTCTGCGCTATACGTATCGGGGCAGTTGGTGCAGCGACGGGCGGCATACCAGTTGGGAAGCCGAGTGGCGCGCGGTGGGCGCGCAGGGAACCGCAACGTGGGACGGACACAGCGCCATCGAGGCCGATACCATCACGGACAATGACGGCTTTTTCCGCCCGACCGAAAAGCATACCGGACAGCCTGTTGACGCGCCGGGCGGCATCAACGGCTCGCTGCGCGATTTCCTGAATGCCCTGGAAACCGGCGCGACGCCGATGGGCGAATGCCACGACAACATCAAAAGCCTGGCAATGGTCTTCGCCGCCATCGAATCGGCGCGCGAAGGCAAACGCATTCCGGTTCAGGCGATCTGAAACTCTGGCGGTTGTTCCCTGTTCACATACAAAAAGAGGGCCGGGGCGCGGTTATTTCGTTGTCGAAAACGGCGCGACGGGCAGGAAGGGCGGCGAAGCGAATTTCGCCGCCCACGATAAACGAGACTATTTCGCGGCGGTCTTGGCGGCGTCGGCGGGCGGCAGAAGCGTGCGCGACTCCAGGGCGATCAGGCGGGCAAGCCGGGCTTTCAGGGGCGCATTTTCGCCTTCTAACGCCTTGTGCGTCAGCACGACGCTTTTGCCCAGCCGCACGAAGCGCAGCAAGCGCGCGTCCAGAATGTCTTTCGCCTCGGTTTCCAGCGTCAATTTGTCCAGATTGTCGTCGGCATCGAGGAGTTCCTGAAATTTGCCCGCGCTCGCCTGTCGGCCCAAATCGGCAATCGCTTCCTGGCGGGATTTTTTGAAATCGGTCGCGCCCGGCGAGCGCAGGGCGGGCCAGCGGCGCAGGAGCGCGCTGCGGCCTTCGGCGCGCAGTTGGTTGAACTTCCGCCCCAGCGTCTCCTCGGCGTCATTCCCCGACCGTCGGCTGCCTACCCGAAGATACGCCACGCGGTCATACGCCGCCGCAAGCCGATCCTCGCCCTTGCCGCCAATGTACTCCGAAAGTTTCTCCAGGGCGGCGCGCTGCGCTGGAGAAGCCCAGGCGCGAACCTGACTGTAGGGCGTTTTGAAAACCTCGGTATCGGTTATCGGCGGGTATTGCCGCAGGAGAATGTCGGACGTGCAGGTGGGAATGTCAATGGATTTGTCGTTGGCGAGCGTATAGCAGTAGGCCTCATCCATGCCCACGCGCCCATCGCCGTTGTAGTCGACTCCCGTCACGCGCCGTCCCATGCGGTCGCGCCCGGTCAGGGCGGCGAAAAAATAGGACGTGAAATCGTGATACTCGGCCTCGTTGACTTCCGACGTGCAGCCCGCCGCCTCGCGTTCTTTAATGGCGGCGAAGAACCCGGCGATGTCGCGGTCGGTCAATTCTTTCTGCGGGTTGCCGTCTATGTGCAGCAGGTTGGCAAACGCCCCGGAAAAGCACTGCACCATGACGAGCGTGACCGGGGTTTGGTCGGGCAGACGGGCGAGCAGGCGGGCCAGGTCCGTGACGTGCAGCGCCTCGTCCCGGCCCCACAGGTCGTACATGTTGTTCTCATAGACCTGCCCGTCGGGGCTGCCATGCCCGGTAAAGTAGAGCAGCAGGGGGCGGGCGGGGGCGTCGGGCTTTTCCGCCTTCTCCACGCTGAGTTCGTCGAAAACGCGCTCCAGATCGGCTCGCTTCGACGCGCCGTCCATCTTGACGCCCAGATTCGGCTTGCGATGTCGGGCCAGACTCTCGCCGCCGGTATTGCCGCGCATCAGCAGGAGCAGCAGCCGCTCGCCTACTGATAGATCGCGCGTGTCGTCTTCATAGAGAACGGAAGCGTGGTTTGGGTCGCCGTCCGCGAATAAGACCGTGCGCGACGTCGCCGCAGGCAGCAGTTTGTTGACGTAGCGGACGTTGCTTTCAATCGCCACCTGATTGTTTTCCAAATCCGGCCCGCCGCCCACAATCACGACGCGCGGCAGGACGACGCCCGCATCGTGACGGCGCGCGTCGTCGGCGCGCAGCGTCATCGGCAGCAACGCCAGCACGCTCGCAAGAGTCAGCAGGCCGCGCCCGCCCCGTCCCCCCGCTCGCAAGAATCCGCCCCGTTTCTTCCCCTGCCCCATTCGCCTTCCCTCGCCTTTCTCGCTTTCCTGCCAGACCTACGCCAACCCCGCCCGCGTTCATTTTGCATTCTTACGAAAACCATGAGAATTTCGTTTACCCGACCAAATGTTTCGCTCCGAAAGGCGAACTTTCGCCTCGAAGCGGGAAGGCGAATCCGCAGCAAGCCGGGTTTCCCAAAATTTCGGCAAGCCTGAAGGGAAATTCGGATTCCTCACTCCGGCGGCTCGCAAAGAATGGCGACGGGCTTGTCGGCAAAACGGGTCAGGACGACGACGGCAGGGCGGGTGTCGCCCGCGCTTCGGTCGGCTCCGGTCAGGCGCGTTCGGAGTTCCATCGGGTCGAGCGGCACGCCGCGCCGCTTGATCGCCGCGACCGAACGATTGAGGGCGCGCAGGCGGGCCTGCACGTTTTTGAGGTGAAACGGCAGCCAGTCCAAAACGCGATAGGCGGTCGCAAAGGGCGTCGTAAGTTTTGTATCGGTCGTGAGGTAGGCGATTTGCGGGTCGAACTGCCCGGCGTCGGCGAGCGCGGCGACCTGTGGAACCAGGTGCGCGCGGATCACGGCGGGGTCCGGTTCCAGCAGCCACGCGCGCGGGCCGACAATCGGGGGCGCGTCGGCGGCGAAGGCGGTCAGCGTTTCCGGCGGCTGACCGGGCCGCAAAACGGTCCCGCAATAATTTTCGCCGTTCGCTCCGGCCCGACCGAGCGACGGCGCGCGAGCGGTCTTGATTGCGCCTGTCGTTCCCGCCTCCGCCCCGGTTCCCCTTCCAATATCCCTCCCGAACCACAGGACGGCTACTTTGCACTCGCCGCGCTCGGAAATGAATTCTACCGAAGCCCCGTAGGGGCGCAGGGCGTCGTCGTCAATCGCGGGCGACACTTTGACGGCGACGAAGTCGAATGCCGCGCGCAGGGTTTCCAGCCAGTCGAGCGGAGGCGCGTAATCGCTGGACGCCCGGACGCGCCGCCTGCCCCCGGCCTCGTTTCCGGCGCGGCGCGACGGGTCGAAAAACGCCGCCTCTATCCCCGCTGCGCGCAAACGCGCCAAATCCAGGGTCGTCACGTCGGCGCAAAGCGTGTAGATGGAATGACGCGCGGGAACGGCAGGCGTTTCGCGGGAGATTGTTTCGGCGCGGGCGATCCCATCCTGCAAGCGCGTCCGGGCGGCGGGAAAAATTGCGCCAGCGAACGTTTCGGCGTTGGCGCGGGCGCAGGCGGCCACGACCGGGCTGCGGTCAACGGCAAGAACCGGCCCCTGCGCCGCCAGCGCCAGGGCGTCGCCGCCGATGCCGCAGCAGGCGTCCAGAACGGCAGCGCCGGGCGGGAACTGCGCGGCCCGATAGCGCGCGACCGCTTCGCCTGTAGACTGTTCCAACCCCTCGCCGGTGAAGAACATCGCGTCGGCGCGAACAAATTTCGCCTTTGCCCGTGCGCGCAGTTCCAGTAACTCCATGCCCGCCGCCGCGCGTTCCGGGGTTGTCAGACGGCGCAGGCGAGATAAGCGGGTCAAACGGTCGGCGGGCAGTCGGTCGGCTTCCGCCAGCAGCCGCGCGCCGTCCGGGGAGCGCAGCCAGGCCAGCGCGTCCGGGGTCATCATAGGCGGGCCGTCCCAATCGCCGGGCGCAGCGAAGTCTGCGGCGGTCCCGGACACCGCGTCTCCCTCGGCAGCGGCAGGCGGCGCGGAGTTCTCCGAAGCGCCAACCCGCGCCGCGTCCCTTGCGGCGTCAGGCGGCGCGGCGCTTCCGCCGACTTTTTGCGCGGGCCGAAGGTTATCGTGGGCGAAAAGCGCGAAACGCCAAGCCGCGTCGGGGCGGCGCAGGAAAGGGCCGCGACAGAAACAACCGCGCCCCGCAAAGCGCCGGGCCATTCCGCGAAAGGCGACGTAAAGAAAGCGGGGCGGGGGGCGTTCAAGCGGTCGGGGAGCGGTGGAAATGAGCCATTTTCCACGCGCCTTCCTCTGGCTGCCGAACGAAAACGCGGGTTTCGTTGAAGGTCGTCCAGCGGGGCTTACCGCCCTCGTCATAGGTCATCAGGCGGGTGTAGGTAACGATGCCGCAGTCGCCGTAAATCTGGACGCGGGGCGTGAGCATATCGAAGCGGGCGGGCCTGCTCGCCGGGTTCAGCGCCATTTGCCGGATCAGCGTCAGGTGAAACTCCAGGCCGTCAATACGATACGCGCACACGTCTTCATAACAGGAAAGGTCGGGCGTGGACAGGGCGGCATAAGCGGCGGCGTCTCCCGTGTGAATGGCGTCGAGCATTTGCCAGGCGAGTGCGAGCAGTTGGCGCTGTTCGGCGTCGAACCGGGCGTCTTCCAAAACAGCCTCTTCCAGCATCGTCGGTTTCCGCCCTTTCCGGTTTTCAAGGCCGTTCGGAATGCGCTCGCGCCGCGTCATCACGACAATTTGGCCGATGCGTAAAACGCGATTCAAGCCGATTCGTACAGTTCGGCTCCGGTCAGGCGGCGAGCGCGTTCTACATAATTCGCGTCGTAGGGATCGAGCTTGCCTGCGTCCCGATAATGCTGCAGCGCCTGGCGCTCGTAGCCCAGCCGAACGTAAGCGTCGCCCAGCAGACAGTGGTACGAAGCGTTGCTCGGGTCGAGCCGCACGGCCTGCCGGAAAGCGCCTGCCGCCTCACGCACGTGGTTGGCCTGCAGATAGGTCATGCCCAGCCGAACGTGGTAGTAAGCGTCGCCGGGCGAGAAGAGCGTGGCCTGCTGCAAGGCTTCCAGCGCCTCGCCGGGCCGTCCCTGCCGCGCATACAGGTCGCCGAGCCAAAAGTGGTAAAAACCCTCCTGCGGGCGCAGCGCGCAGGCGGTTTCGAGTTCCTCGGCGGCGTGGCGCATCTGGCCTATGGCGGCGTAGCAGTCGCCCAGCCGATAGCGAAAATAGGGATTATTCGGGTCGTGGTCAACGGCGGCGCGATATTCGAGCAGGGCGGCTTGCAGCTTGCCGTAGCGCCGGTAGAGTTCGCCGCGATTGTAGCAGGCTCCCGCCCGGCGGGCCGCAGGCGTGCGGACGGGAGGCAGCGCGCGGGCGCGCGGCTCGCTGACGGTCGAAACCCCGCTCGTCTCGGCGCGGGAACGCGCGCTCGAACGGCGCGTCCTGACCGGCTTCGCATTCTTTTCGCTGGTATTGGCGTCCATTGGGCCGTCGCGCGACTCGCCGGACGGAAAGGATTCGGATGTTTCGGTTGCGTCGTGAGAAGCCACAGGGCATACCTCAATAATAGCGCCGGGGCGGCGCTGACTTGCGGGAGCGAACGCGGGATTTCGGCCCGCTCTTATTTAACCAGTATTTGCCAGAACTGTCAAGCGGGGATTTCGCTTATTTTTCGCCGCGTGTCGGGACGAGGCCGGGCGTGTCAGAATTCGCGGCGGCTGTCGAGCAGGAGCGTGATCGGGCCGTCATTGACCAGGGCGACCTGCATCTCGGCTCCGAACGCGCCGTATTGCACCGGAACGCCCCGCTCCGCCAGCGCCTGCCCGAACGCCTGATAGAGCGTTTCGGCGAGCGGGCCGGGCGCGGCGTCGGTAAAACTCGGTCGCCGCCCCTTCCGGCAATCGCCGTACAGCGTAAAATTGGACACGACGAGCGCGCTGCCGCCTGTGTCGAGAAGGGACAAATTCAATTTGCCGTCCCCATCTTCCAATACGCGCAGCGTGGCTATTTTATCGGCAAGCGCGCGGGCGTCCTCCAGCGTGTCGTCGGTTCGCACGCCAACCAGAACGAGAAATCCGGCCTCGATCGCGCCCACAATTTTCGTTTCGCCGTCCTGCCGCACGCTGACCGAAGCCCCGGCGACTCGCTGCACAATCGCGCGCATTCGGCCCTCCCCTTTTCTTTCGCGCTTTCGGCGAGATTTCCACTTTTTTCCGTGTCAGTATAGCATGAGGAAGTCGAAGAGGATGCCGGAACCGTTCGCGCGCCCTGCCCCGTTGTTTTCGGTTCGGGTACAATGCTTGCGAACGCTTCAGGAGGAACGCCTATGAACCCTACGCCTGCCGCCAACCCGTCGCGCGCTCGCCTGACCTTGCCGCCCCGCAAACACGGACGGGACACGTAGCATCGTTTGAATGTTTCACCATCCGAGCGAATGGGACATTTTGTCGTGAATGTCTCTGTGTCTCCTCTGTGCCTCTGTGTCTCGGTGGTTCAAATCCTTACGAACCAACCTTTTGGCGCGAGGGCATTTCCGTCCGTGAGGACGCCAGCGAAGCCCCCGTGCCAGGTCTTTCATAGGCCCGGCGCAAGGGCGCTCAGACTTACGTGCAGCGAGAAAGGAAGCGTGCCGACTATGCGAGCGGCGCAAGTCGCGTCCGGCGTGTACCGGGTTCCGCTGGCGTGGAGCAACGCCTATGTTCTTGTCGGAGGCGGCGAAGCGACGATTCTTGACACGGGACTGCGGCAGGATCGCGAAGCGTTGTTGGCGGCGCTGGCTGAAATTGGCGTCGCGAACGACCGCCTGCGGGCCGTTCTGCTGACGCACGGGCATTGCGACCACGCCGGAAACGCGCAATTTCTGGCGCATGGGTTGTATGGGTTGGAGGCGCGCGACAGACCGAATAACCGCGCAGACGCTGGCGCGGTTCATAAGGCGGGGGAGGCGGGCGAAAAAATCCGCGACCGGGCGCGGCTGTACGTGCATCGGGACGAGGCGCGGTTTCTCGAATGGCCGCGACGGGGATATGCCGGACGAATGCTGCGAACGCGGCTTCGGCTCTTGGCGGCCCTGCTTTTCACGGCGGGCGAGCGGCTGCATCCCGTAGCGCGCGGGCCGGTTGACGTCCGGCTGACGGACGGCGAAGTTATTGCGGTTCCAGGCGGGCCGCTGCGCGTTGTCGCCTGCCCCGGTCATACGCCGGGCCACGTCGCGTATTTCCGCGAGCGCGACGGCCTGCTGTTCAGCGGCGACGCGATCATGAACATTATCCCGGTTCGGCGCGTGACTGGCTTGAGCCTGCCCCTCCGCGTTTTCACCGACGATTGGACGTTGACCCGGCGCAGCGCGCGGCATCTGGCCGACCTGCGTCCCGCGCAACTCCTGGCCGGGCATGGCGGGCCGCTCGCGGAAAACTGCGCCGCGCGCTTGAGCGCCTGGGCGCGCACGCTGAAATAATTTCCCCGACCGCCAAACGCGCGTCTGCCCGCCCTCATTAAATTTCGAGGGCGGGCAGGCGTGAGAGGCGAGCAATCGGGCGGATCAAAGTCTTTGTCAGCCCGCGCGAGCCGATTAGCGGGGAGTCATATTCGGGTTGCCCGTGTTCATCGAATTGCCGGAATCTTTCATCCGCTGCTCGTGGCGAATGGTCAGCTGGCGGCGTTTTTCCATGCGGGCGTCGAAGGCCGATCCGGGGGCCGTCGCCGTCATCGTGTAATCCGTGAAGTGGAACAAGTCCAGTCCGCCCGGCGCGGCATAAGGATAATCCGGCGGGAAGGGATCAACCATCAGTTCGGCGTCGGTCAGGTTGGACATATCGCCGTTCATGCCGGACGCAGTGTTCGCCATCATCGCCGCGCCGCTGCCGGTCACGCCCATCATGCCCGCGTTCTTCTGGAGCATCTGGCGCTCCATTTCCACGCGCGCGTCGAAAGCCGAACCCGGCGCGGTTTCGGTGCGCGTGAAGTCCGTGAAGTGGTACAAATCAAGACCGCCGGGCGCAGAGTAGGGATAATCTACGGGACCGGGCGCGGCCATCACGCCGTTCGCCGTCATCATCATCCCGTTCATCATGCCACCCGAATCGGGCATCGAGTTGTTCATTCCGCCCATGCCCGTTCGCTCCACATAACGCTGGGTCGCCATGCGCTGCATTTCCATGCGGGCGTCGTGGGCCGAGCCGGGCGCGATGTTCACCATCGTGTAATCCGTGAAATGGAACAGGTCAAGACCGCCCGGCGCGGCGTAGGGATAATCCGGCGGGAAGACATCGGGCGCGGGCTGATTCAGGCTGGCCTGCGACATGGCGTCGGCTTTGGTGACCTGCGCCCAGACCGGGCCAGCGGCGGTCAGCAGCGTCAGGCCAAGCGCGGCGGGCAGGGTCAGGGAAAGCCGAGAGGCGCGTTTCGTTTGCATGGTTCTTCCTCCAGAAAGAATGTTGCGTCGCAATTCCGAGCGATTTGGGTTTATAATAGACTCGCGAGTCCGTGACCCGCAAGTAAGCGAGCGACGACACGATGCACGTAGGAACGGCTGAACCGGGGATTTTGTTCTGTTAATTTTGCCCGGAATTCGCCCGCGCGAAAAATAACGCCGCCTGCCGCCTCGCTGTCGTCGTCTGACCGCTTCCCATTCCGAGTTTTCGAGAGGAACCGCCCGCCGTATGGCCCGGATAGCCCCGTTTGCCGGCATTCATTACAACCCGCAGCGCGCGACGCTGGCCGACCTTATCGCGCCGCCCTATGACGTGATCGCGCCGGACGCGCAGGACGCTCTGTACGCGCGCAGCCCGGATAATATCGTGCGCCTGATTTTGAATCGCGCCGAGCCGGGCGATAACGGCGATTCCCACGCCCGCTACCGGCGCGCGGCGGCTTTTCTTCGAGACGAACTGGCAGGCGGCGCGCTGGTTCAGGACGAGACGCCCGCGCTGTACGAGTACATACAGCGTTTTCCGCACACGGTCACACGACAGCCGAGGGAGCGGCGCGCGCTGCTGGTCGCGCTGGGTCTGGAGCCGTATGAAAACGGCGTCGTCCTGCCGCACGAGGAAACGCACCCCAAAGCCAAAGCCGATCGGCTGGAACTGATGCGGGCGACGCGCGCCAACCCGGAACCGATTTACGGCCTGTACGAAGACCCCGAATTGGCGATCTACCGGCGTCTGGAATCGGCGCGTCAAGGGCAGAAGCCGCTGCTGACGGCGACGGTCGCCACACCCAACGCCCCGGAAGGCGAAACGCACGTAATTTATCGACATACCGATCCGGCCCTGCTCGCCGACCTCGCGGCCTGGTTCGCGCCGCGCCGGGTCTGGATCGCCGATGGGCATCACCGCTACGAGACGGCCTTGAATTACCAGCGCGAACGGCGGGACGCGGCGGGCGAAAACGCGACAGCGGACGCGCAGCCCTACGATTTTCTCCTGATCGGCCTGAGCGCGTTCGAGGACGACGGCCTGGTCGTGCTGCCCACGCACCGCCTGATTCGCCATATTTCGTCCGACCGCCTGGCGCAGTTGCCCTTGCAGCTGGAACGGTATTTCGACGTGGTTTCGATGTCGGCAGACGCGGCCCGCGTTTGGATCGCCCGCGCCGAACCGGGCCAGAAACGCTTCGTTCTGCTGCGAGCGGACGGCGCATTCGCGCTCACGCTGCGAAACCGGGACGCCCTCGCAGCCGCGACCAACGACGGGCATTGCGCGGCGTGGCGGGAATTGGACGTGACGATTTTGCAGACGCTGGTGTTGGACAGATCGCTCGGCATTTCGTGGCAAAGTCTGGCGCACACGCCCGATGTCGCGTACACGCGCGACGAGGATGAGGCGGCGCAGCGGGTCGCGAGCGGCGAGTTCCAACTGGCCTGCCTGTTGCAAAACCCGACCGTAACCGAAGTGCGCGACGTGGCCGCAGCGGGCGATAAAATGCCGCAAAAATCCACTTTTTTCTACCCGAAACTGTGGAGCGGGCTGGTCGTGCGCTCGCTGGAATAACTTTTTGGAAACACTCTAAAACCCGAATGAACTGAGGCAAACACTATGCATTTAGGAGCGGCCTGGTATCCCGAACATTGGCCCGAAGCGCGCTGGGCCGAAGACGTGCGGCTCATGGTCGAGGCGGGCATGACCGTCGCGCGGTTGGCGGAATTCGCCTGGAGTTCGATGGAGCCGACCGAAAGCCACTATGAATTCGGCTGGCTGGAGCGAGCGATTGACCTGCTGCACGCGAACGGTTTGGCCGTTGTGCTTGGCACGCCCACTGCCGCCCCGCCCGCCTGGCTCACGCACCATCATCCCGACACGCTCGCCATCGAGCCGAACGGACGGCCCGCGCAGCATGGCAACCGCTGCCACGTCTCGCCCGCCAGCGTCACGTACCAAAAGTACTCGCGGCGCATCGTCGAGCAGATGGCCCGCCGGTTCGGGCCGGACCCGCGCGTTATCGGCTGGCAGATTGACAACGAATACAACCGCGTGGATTATTCCGACACCACGCGCCGTCAGTTCCAGGCTTTTCTGCGCGAACAATACGGCAATCTCGACGCCCTCAACCAACATTGGTCCACCGCCTATTGGAGCCAAACCTATACGGACTGGAACGAGATTCCCATCCCCATCGGCGCGCACAATCCCGGCCTGATGCTGGCCTTCCGCCATTTCGTCACGAAAATGTGGCGCGACTACCAGAAACTGCAAATTGATGCGATTCGGCAGACGGCCCGCCCGGAACAGTGGATCACGCATAATTTCATGGGGTGGTTCGACGCTTTCGACCACTATGCGATGTGCCGCGATCTGGATTTCGCGTCATGGGACTGGTACATCGGAACTGGACATCACGACTATACGGCGACCGGGGCCGTCCACGACCTGACGCGCGGCTTCAAGCGGCGCAATTTCTGGCTTATGGAGACGCAGCCCGGAACTGTCAACTGGGCCGGAATCAACAGCGCGCTCGACCGGGGCGAGGCCCGCTGCATGGCCTGGCACGCCGTCGCGCACGGGGCCGACGCCGTCTTATACTGGCAGTGGCGGTCGGCGCCGGGGGGGCAGGAGCAGCTGCATGGCAGCCTGCTGGGGGCGGACGGAAACCCGCGCCCCTTCTACGCGGAAGCGCGGCAAATCGGGCAGGATTTCAAAACACTGAACGGCGCGCTGGACGGAACCGTCCCGCGCAATGACGTGGCGATTCTGCATTCTTACGACGCCCGCTGGTCCATCAACGCGCAGCGGCATCACAAAGATTTCGATCCGGTCGCGCACCTAATTCGTTATTATCGCCCCCTCGCCGTTCGCAATATCGGCATGGACGTCATTCAGGCTGAGGGCGGATTAGACGGGTATCGGCTGGTCATCGCGCCCGGCCTCGTAGTTCTCTCGGAAGCGGCGGCGCAGAAGTTGACGGCGTTCGTGGAAGCGGGCGGGACGCTTGTCCTGACAGCGCGCTGCGCGCAGAAGGACGTTTACAACGCCCTGTTTCCGCAATTGCAGCCCGGCCCGCTGCGCGATCTGGCCGGGGTCGAAGTGGAGGAGTATTTCGCGCTCGACGTTCCGGTTCCGGTATCCGCCGGGGACGGATTAGGGGGACTAACGGGCGAAAGTCAAATCTGGGCCGAGCGGCTGCGTCCGCTGCGCCCGGATGCCCCGGACGGAGAAGTGGAAACGCTGGCGCGCTATGGCGAGTCGAACGGCTGGCTGGACGGCGGCAGCGCGATCACCCGAAGGCGCGTCGGAACGAACGGCGGGCAGGTCGTGTACGTCGGGGCCGTTTTGGACGACGCCCTGCAAAGCGCGCTGACCGACTGGCTGCTGGCCGAAACGCAGGTCGCGCCCGTCCTGCCGGTAGCGCGCGTGGAAGGCGTGGAAATCGCGCGGCGGGTCGGGGACGACGTGCGCGCGGTTCTGCTGGTCATCAACCACCAACGCAGCGCGACC
>JBBRNU010000031.1:0-14678 GCA_038230115.1 Chthonomonadales bacterium
CGGCCATTCGGCGTTTTTGTGCGGGCGTTCGGTTTCAGTTCCGGCTTCCTCGGCGCAGGCCGCAGCCGCCGTTTCGTTCTGAGGGTTCATCCTGGTTATTATACCATTCCGAAGTCCCCGGCGCTGAACTGAAAGCGAAATCAAAACCAAAACCGAACGCCCGCACAAAAACGCCGAATGGCCGCGTCCTCATCACGATTTCAAACGCGAGGGCAAGGCTCAGGCGGCGCGCAGCTCCGCTTCCGCCCAGGCCGGATTAGCGGGCTTCGCCTCGCCTTCGAGATTGTTCAGGGCGATCCCATTGTCCGGCTCGATGGTCAGGGCTTCGGCGAAGCGGGCGCGAGCCGCCTCGGCATGGCCGCTGTCGCGAAGCGTGATCGCCAGGTTCAGGAGGGCGTCCACAAAGCGAGGGTTGATGGCGAGCGCGCTTTCGAACTCGGTGACCGCTTCCGCCGTGCGCCCGCCGGCGGCATACGTGATGCCCAGATGGTTGCGAATGTCGGCGTAGTTCGGGTTCAGCGAAAGCGCCTTCTGGTATTCGCTGACCGCCTCGTCATACATGCCCCGGCGGTACATGTCGTCGCCCAATTTAAAGTGAAACAGAATGTCGTCCACTTCGGTGTGCGAGACCCGCTCGAAGGCTTGCAGCGCGGCCAGAAAGTCGCCCTCTTCGTGATAGGTCATGCCGGTGGCGAAGGCGTCGGTGCGGAATCCCGGCTCGTAGTCCAGCGCCTCGGCGAGCGCCTGAAGGCCGGTTGTCCGCTCGCCCATTTCATAATGCAGCAGGCCCTGATAGAAGCGCGCTTTGGCGAAGCGCGGATTGATTTCCAGCGCGTGCCGAATCGCCTCAAGCGCCAGGGGCATTTCCTGCCGGGCGCGCAGCGCAAGCGCGAGGTGGAAATGCAGGTCGGCGTAATGCGGGTGAATCGCGAGCGCCTGGCGGAAGTAGGTTTCGGCCCGTTCCCACGCGCCCCGCTTCATGGCCGCGTGGCCCAGGTGCGAGTACGACTCCGCCGTGTAAAACGCCGAAAGCCGCTCGGTCACGACGTCTTTGCGCCCGCGCTGCGAAGCGGACGCCTGCGCGAACGCCGCGACCGCCTCGGCGTACATCCCCTGATCGAACAGGCGGATGCCCTTGTCGTAATCCTCATTGCGCCCAAACCCCAGCATTTTGCCCAGCAGTGACATTCGCGAACCTCCGTGTACTTCTAAAACTTCCTATTTCCTGCTATTTCCTAAGAACTTCCCGCCCCAACCTCCGAACGCATTCTGAAATACGGGAACGGGAATAAATCCCCGTTCTGAAACGCACAGATCACCTTCGTGGCCTGCAATGCCGTTTGCCGAAACGTTTCAGTCCGCGCATACAAACCAGCCAGAGCGCCTCTTCAACCAGTGCCGTCTTTAGCCCGCGCAGGCGGGCTACGCATTTCAGAACGGGGATTTATTCCCGTTCGTCCGGCCTCGCGTTCAGAACGGACGTTCATTCCTGTTCTCTGCCCGTTCGTTCGATCTCAAGTTACTTGAGAGCCGCCGTCGTGCGCCCGATGCAGTGATATTCAAACCCCAATCGGCGCATCTTGGCGGGATCGTATATGTTGCGTCCATCGAACAGCAGGGGCGTCTTCATGGAAGCCTTGACGCGATCCATGTTCAATTGCTTGAACTCGTTCCATTCGGTCACGACGACCAGCAGGTCGCTCTCTTCCGCCGTCTCGTAAGCGTTTTTGGCGTAGCAGATTTGCGGGAAAATGTGGCGCGTGTTGTCCATCGAGATCGGATCATACGCCTTGACTTCCGCTCCCTCCGCCAGCAGACACGTGATGATTTCCAGCGACTTCGCGTCGCGCATGTCGTCCGTGTTCGGCTTGAACGCCAGACCGAGCATCCCGACCGTTTTGCCCGCGAACGAGCCGCCGACCGCCTGTCGCATTCGGTCGAGAAAGCGCTGCGGCTGCTCTTTATTCACGTCCATGACGGCCTTGAGCAGTTTGAAATCGTAGCCGTGCCGCTCCGCCGTGCGCGCCAAGGCGCTGCTGTCTTTGGGGAAGCACGACCCGCCGTAGCCCAGCCCGGCGTTCAGGAAGGCCGCGCCGATGCGGTGATCGTAGCCCATGCCCTTGATGACCTGCACCACGTCGGCCCCGACCGCCTCGCACACGTTGGCGACCGAGTTGATGAAACTGATTTTGGTGGCGAGAAAAGCGTTCGAGGCGTACTTGATCATCTCGGCGCTGGCGACGTCGGTAATCAGCATCGGGCGCTCCAGGGGCGCGTACAGTTCCAGTATCTTCATCGCCACGACCTGATTTGGCGCGCCGATAACGATACGGTCCGGCTCCAGCGTGTCCTTGATCGCGCTGCCTTCGCGCAGAAATTCCGGGTTGCTCACCACGTCGAAAGCTACGGCCTGCCGCCGGTTGGTCTCAATGATCTCGCGCACCCGGTTGCCGGTTCCGACCGGAACCGTAGACTTGTTCACAATGACCTTGTAGCGGTTCAGCGACCCGGCGATGCTTTTGGCGACGGCCTCGACGTAGGACATGTCGGGGTCGCCGTTTTCTTTGGGCGGCGTGCCAACGCAGATGAAAACGACATCGGCGTGTTCCACCGCTTCTGCCAGATTGGTCGTGAAGGACAAGCGGCGGTCTTCCACGTTGCGCTTGACCATTTCTTCCAGGCCCGGCTCGTAGATCGGCATCTCGCCGCGCTCCAGCATCGCGATTTTGTCCGGGTTATTGTCCACGCACATCACGTCGTTGCCCAGGTCGCTGAAAACGCATCCGGTTACCAGGCCGACATAGCCGGTTCCAATCACGCAAAGATTCATAATGGTTTCGACCTCTCCATAGCTTGAAAGTGCAAGGTTGGGAAGCGCCGCTAAAATTTTCTCAGGCGCGGGTTGGCCTTTTGCGCTGCGGCCCGCGTTTGGAACGACAGGCGAATGCAGAGCCAGACCCGGCGCGCGATGTGAAAAGATTATCGGCTAAAAAGTTGGCGGCGTGCAGGGCGGGCGCGGGGTATTCGCCGCCAGTCGAGCCAGCGGGCGTAATTCGCCGCCAGGCCATACGACAGGCGTATGCGTTTGTAGTGTGCAAGAACCGTGCCATGCCGACAGAGACTGGGGCAGGGACAAGAATTTAGCGGGCTTTTTATGAGCCGTGAGCCTGAGCCGGGTCTTTTATAGGCCCGGCAACCCGGCTCAGGCTCTCCTCCATACCGGGGCTTTTATTGGCTCGACGCTGACAGGGCCGCCAACAAGGGCGTCACTTCGCAGGCAAGAATACTGGATTTCGGTTCCGAAACGGCCAAAACAGCCTAGCTTCCCTGTCGAAATCGCCGGGCCGCGCCAACTATCAACGCCGTTACCGCAAAACGCGCAGGGTTGAAACACGGCAAACGCGCCGGGCTGCAAACGCTGCAAACGGCGCGGGCCAGTCTTGTGAGCGAGCGTATGGTAGAAACTTGAGAAGGCCGCAGGGAGAAACACGTTCATGTTCGTGATTATTGGGCTGGTGATTCTCGTCGTCAGCATTTTGTTGGGCTATACGATGCACGGCGGCAAAATCGGCGCGCTGATCCAGATTACCGAGTTTATCATTATCGGCGGCGCGGCGCTGGGCAGCGTCCTGATCGCCAACCCGCTGCCCGACGTGATCGGCTCCGTGAAGAGCATCATTGGCCTGCTGAAAGGCAACCCGTATACCAAAGCCCGCAACATGGAATTGCTGCAAATGCTCTACGACATGTTCATGATGGCGCGCCGCGAGGGGCTGGTGGCGCTCGATCAGCACGTTGAGAACCCGCACGACAGCAAGTTCTTCACGGGCTACGCCTTTTTCAGCGGACATCACCACGCCCTGACGTTCCTGGCCGACACGATGAAAGTAGTCATTACCGGCTCCGTCGCGGTCTACGATCTGGCGGAAATGATGGAAATTGACCTGGAAGTCTCGCACGAGGAAGCGGAAAAGTCGGCGCACATCCTGCAAAGCGTGGGCGACGCCATGCCCGGCTTCGGCATCGTGGCCGCCGTTCTGGGCGTCGTCATCACGATGGGCGCGATTGGCGGCCCGCCGGAGCAGGTCGGCGAAAAAGTCGGCGCGGCCCTCGTCGGCACGTTCATCGGAATTCTGCTGTCGTATGGCGTCTTCGGCCCGCTTGCGACCGCCCTGACGATCCAGACCAAAGCCGAGTCGCAGTACATGAACTGCATCAAGTGCGCGCTGCTCTCGTTTGCGCGGGGCGACGCCCCGATGACGGCGGTCGAGTTTGCGCGCCGCAACATCGAGCCGTCCGTGCGCCCGACCTTCATGGAATTGGAGCAGACGCTCAAGGGCGGCGGAGCGCAGGCCAAAGCCGCGTAAGCGAAAAGTGACAAAAGGCGCGCAACGGCGCGGGGCGCAGGCTACGCGCGAAGCGACAAGCGCGGCAAACAGCGAACGCAAAAACACCGGCGACGCGCGGGCGCGAAAACCGCCGGGCCGCAACCGCGCCAGCCGGTTCACTGCGTGACTGAGGCCAGCGCCGCGAAGACAGAAGACAACTGGAGCAGGGGAATCAATGGCAGACGAGACGACTCCCGCGCCTGCGGAAGCGCCGATAATCCGCATCATTCGCAAGAAAAAACATGGCGGCGGGCATCATGGCGGCGCGTGGAAAGTGGCTTACGCCGACTTCGTGACGGCGATGATGGCTTTCTTTCTCGTAATGTGGATCGTGGGCCTGAGCAAGCCGATCCGTCAGGCTATCGCCTCGTATTTCCGCGATCCGTCCGGGTTTATGAAGACGGCGCACGGCGGGGCGAACCCTCTCAGCGGCGGCGACGAAACGGCGATGAAAAAAGGCAAGCCTGCGCCGCTCGTGCCGATGGACGGCGGCACGGGGAACGCCACCGTGGAGGCCAAGTTCCGACAGGTGGCCGATGCGATCATGAAGGAACTGGAGAAAACGCCGGAATTCGCGGGCCTGCGCGACAGCATTCAAGTGCGTCTGACGAATGAGGGGCTGCGGATCGAGCTGATGGAAAAAACGTCGTCGCTCTTTTTCGACAGTGGCAGCGCGTCGCTGAAGCCGCGCACCGTGCATCTGCTCACGACTATCGCGCACGAACTGCGCGCCTTGAACAACCCGGTCATCATCGAGGGCCATACCGACGCCCGCCCGCTGCATCGCGCCGACGGCACGACCAACTGGGAACTGTCGGCGGATCGCGCGAACGCCGCGCGTCGCGCGCTGGAAGCGCATGGGCTGCGAGGCGGGCAGGTGCTGGCGGTGCGCGGGTACGCCGACCGGCAGCTGCTGATGCCGGACAAGCCGTTCCACTTCGCCAACCGCCGCGTCAGCATCCTCGTCGCCTACACGAAAAAGGGCGAATAGCGCCGCGCATCAAGTCGGCCTGCACCGCATTTTACAGAAGAACTGGAAACGCCCTGCCGCAATGCAGGGCGTTTTTCGATGCCAAAAATTGTCGCGCCGCCGTGCCGGTTATCGCCTCTCTAATTCCTCAACTCGTTTTCGGAGTTCTTTATTGGCGCGCTCCAAAGCGGCGATGCGTTTCCGCAGGTCGTCTGTCGCTTCGTCTTTTGGCTCGCCGGGAGACAAGTGGCGTTCAGAGCGAAGGAGAGCATTTTCCAAGCGGAGAAGCAGGTTTTCACGGTCACGCTGCGCGTCCTCATGGTCGCGAATCTGCTCATGCCGCCATTCCCGAACCAATTGCGCGATCTCTTTCAGTTCCTGCCGGAGTTCTTTTCCCTCGGTCTTGAGTTTTTTAATATCCTCAATGAGCGTGAGAGCCTGCACGACTCCTGTATATACGGATTTGAGCATAACCTACAGCGTTCTCAGTTCCGCGATAATGGCCTGAGTTTCCGCTTTCAGGCGATCAATTTCCTGCTGGTCTTCGCGCATCTGCTCTCGCAAATGTTTCATTTCCGCCAAGCAATGTTTGATCACGTCTTCGTATTCCGCTTCGGTTTGCGGGGCGGGCTGGTTCAGAGTCATTTCCGTCACTGCTTCCTAACCTCCATCAACAGTATATCATTCCCTGCTCATCCTATGCAATTGAAAATTACCATTTTGACCGCGAATCACGTTGTCGTCCTGGTGAGCGTTCCGCCGAGCGCATAAACGGCGTTGTAGCCGATTCGCAGGGTGTAGAGGGCCACGCCGGGATGTCTGGCGAGGCGGCGGCGGGGCGCGTCGAGACTGCGGTCGTCGCCGATCTCATATTCGCCGGTTTCGATGTCAATAGAAAGGAGTTTGCCGCCTTTAGATAAATGGCTTCAATGTCTTTGGGGTTTGAAACCACGAACGGCCATTTCTTTTTGTTCACCTCCCGTTCCATACGAGGAAGAACACGGGGCATCAATTCGTTCGGGTTGACTTGCTTGTCGCTGCGTTCAGCATTCTGCTGTGTGCGAATGACGGGTGGCAGAATGACCAGGGCGGGTTTGTTTTCGTCTTGATGCCCGCTGGAGAAGGATGTCGCGGACATAGCTATAGCGACGAGCAAAAAAGACGAAATTAGCAGTCGTTTCAAAAAATTCTCCTGACTCAGAGTTGACGCTTATTTGCGTTTGACCTCTGACGTCAACTTGAAATTGCCAAAAAGCGTGACAACGCGGTGTTTGGGCGGTCGCTGCTATTATAGCGAGCAATCGGCGTGGTGTCAATGGCGACTTTGGGCAGGAATAGAAAGAGACGCCGCCCGCTTACCCCGCGGCACGGCGTCCTTGCTGGCGACGATGCAGAAAGCGACGCTGCCTGGTCAACAGGCGTTTTTATGCGCGCCGCCGAGGCTGACCGGGAACGCCTGCCCGCTCAACGCCGCCAATCGCCCATGAGGAGGAAGGGCGCCCAGACGTAGGGGTGTTGATGCGTTTTCTCGCGCTGCAGCGATAGCGCCGCCTGCCGCAGCGCCTGGCTTTTGTCGGCTCCGGCTTTGAGGCCCGTATAAAAAGCGCGCATTAGCTGCGCGGTGGCGGCGTCATCCACGCTCCACTGGCTCACGACCTGCGTGGGAACGCCCGCCACAAAAAACGCCCAGCTCAATCCTACCATGCCCTCGCCCGTGCGGATCGCGCCGCGACCGGTGTTACAGGCCGACAGCGTCGCCAAATCGGCGCTCAGATGCAGGTCGAACACCTCCCGCGCGGTCAAAAAGCCGTCTTCCCGGCTCGCTGCCGGGTCGTTCTTGTCCGGTCGCGCGAGGACAATGCAGGAAAGGAGCGGCGCGGCGTCGTTGAAAAAGCCGTGCGTGGCAAAATGCAGATACCGAAACCGGCTCATGCGCGCCTTGGCCGTATTCTCCTGCGCCGCGGCTCCCGTAAGGCAAACGGCGTCGGGAAACAGCAGGCGCAGGGCGTCCGCTTCTCTTTGCGTGCCGGGCAGAGCCGCAATCTCGCCGCCACGCGCCTCCAACGCGGTCGTCATGGCGCGCGAGGGCGATGCAGAGGAACGCGAAGGCTCGGAAAGCGGTCGCGACGGGTCGGATAGGGGACGCGAGGGGGCGGACAAAGGCCGGGACGGGTCGGATAGGGGACGCGAGGGATCGGACAGGGGACGGGACGGGTCGGAGAGAGGCCGTTGGCCGGGCAGGTCGTTCAGGTCGCCAAAGCGCTTGCTGCCGCCGAAAGCAGGGTTGGCGACCACCAGCATGGTTCCCGTCGGCTTGCTCATCTGGCGTGTATGCGCTCGCAGCGCCGCCTGCATCCCCGTCGCCGAGTAAGCATACGCCAGATCATAGCGCTGCCATAGAAAGGGCGCGACGCGCTTTCCGACGGCAGGCAGGGTCAGCGCCTGAAACGGCGCATTCCATAGCGGCCCGTCCGGGCAGAGTACAAGACGCCGCTTGCCGGCCAATTGCGCCGAGGCCGGAGAAAGCAGCAGGCGCGACAGGCGGGCGGCAAGCGGCTGATAGTCTCGGCGCGGATCGGCGCAGGCGGCGCGAAAGGCGGCGCACTCCTGCTGCAGGCGGGCGGAAGTCACGGGAATCGCGCTGACGTTCACGCGGGCTTTGCCCTGCCGGGTCGTGATGACGAAGAGGAGAAGTTTCTTGTCCGAAAGCAGAATGTAATCTAAGAGCGCGGTGTCCGAAGGCAGTTGAGCGGACAGGCTGGCAAGCGTCGCCGTGGTCGCGATCTGCTTGTCGGCCAGACCGGGGTGGCGGGTATAGAGCGCTTCCGACAATGCCCGCAATTCGTTTTCGACGCCGCGCAGTTGTCCGCGAAGCAGGGCGAACCGCTTCTTCGCGCCCACCTTATTGCTCACGCCCTCCTTCACCATTTGCGTGTTGAGGGCGTCGGCTCGCTGGCGCAGCGCCGTCTCCTGCGCCCGCTCGTCGGGGGTTAATTCCAAACTCATGTTGACGCGCCCGGACGCGAGAAAATCGAGCAGGGAACGCGCTTTCGTCTTTTGCGCGATGGCGAACGCTTCGCCTGCCTTGCCCTGATCGAGGAGGACAGTAAGCAAGGCGTAATAAACGGGAAGCTGCCCGGAAAAGTAGCCAGCCTGCGACTCGTACAAGCCGCCAAAGTTACCGCGCACGGCTTCAATCAGATGGATCGCCTGGCGCAGATGCGTTTCCGCGTCGGCAGACTGGCGCTGTTTCCGCTCCATCCGGGCGAGATTGTACAGCGAGGTCGCCTGATACTGCTTGCTTTCAACGCTCTCGGCGGCGGACAGAGCCTGCCGGTAATTGCGCGCCGCCGCCTGCCAGCGGCCCTGGCCTTCCTCGGTCTGTCCCAGACCGCTCAACGCCGTGGCGACGCCGTAGTTGTCCTTTTGGCTGCGAAACAGCGTCAGCGCCTCTTCGAAGTGGCCCTGCGCCTGGCTCCACTGATGCGTCTCCACTTCGATGGCCGCAACGTTGCCCAGCACGTTGGCGACGTTATCCGTCTGGCCCTGCGCCCGCAACAGACTCAGCGCCTGCCGGTCGTAGGCGAGCGCCTGGGCAATTTTCCCCGTCTGGTGGCTGACCGTCGCTAATCCGCCCAGCGCCTGCGCCTCAACGGTGCGCGCCGTCAAGCCGCGCGAGAGAGTTCTCGCCTGCTCGAAATAGCCGCGCGCCATTTCGGGCTGCTCCACGTCGGTATAGACGAAGCCGATGTTGAGCAGCGTAGACGCTTCGCTGTTTCGATCACTCAGCTCTCTGTTGAGCGCCAGCGCCTTTTGGAAGGATTCGAGCGCTTTTCGGGGATTGCCGCTCCGACTTTCGATAATGGCGCTATCCGTCAGCGCGGTGCATTGATCGCGCTTGTCATTTACTTCCAGCGCCGTTTGAAGACCCCGCTGTAGATAGTCCAATGCCTGGGCAATCTGTCCCATGTTCTGATAGGCATCGCCGATGCCGATCTGCGCGCCTGCAATGGCCTGTTTGTCGCCCAGACTCTGCGCCAGACGAAGCGCCTGCTGGGCATAGTCCAGCGCTTTGTCGAAATGGCCCAAGTCGTTGTAAATTCTACTGATATTGTCCAGGGTCAGTTCTTCTCTAGCGGCGTTCTTCAGGCTGCGATAGATCGCGAGCGCCTGCATGTGGTAGGCCAGCGCGTTCGGCGAGTCCCCGATTTTGCCGTAGGAGACCGCGATGTTTGCGAGGGTGTTCGCCTCGCCCGTCAGGTTTTTCAGTTCGCGGAACAGCGGCAGGACTTTGGCGTAGGCTTGCAAAGCGGCTTTGGGGTCGCCGGTGTTGTCGGAGATAATAGCGATGTTCATCATCATTCCGGCCTCTTCAATGCGTTTGTTCAGCGCATGGTAAAGCGGAAGCGCCTGCTCGAAAAACGTCTTCGCTTTGAGGGGCTGACCCAGATAGTACCACGCGGTTCCACACCCCGCAGTCGCCTGCGCCTCGCCCGGACGGTCTCCCGCGCTGCGAAACAGCGTGAGCGCGGCGGCGTATTCGTCCAGCCCCTTTTGCGCTTGGTTCGCGGCCACATACGTCTTCCCTAAACTCAGGCGTACTGCGGCCTCGCCCTCCTTGTCTTTGGACAATTGCGCGAGTTGGATGGCTTGCTGCGCCAAGGGAACCGCCTCGTCATATTTGCGGGCGTCGCGGGCGGCGGCGCTTTTGTCGAGGAGAGCCTGCACCTCCGGCGTGGGCTTGGGAACGTTTTGCGCTGCGCCGACGGGGGGCGATTGACGCGCATAGGAAGGCGCTGCGCCCAGTCCCGCCGAGAGGCTTGCAAGGACACAGACGCTAGTGGAGAATTTGAGAAGGCGCTGGCGTGGCATGTGTGTATCCTTTGCGTGCGCGTGGAATGTACGCCCGCGACGTCGCCGCCGCTTTTTCGTCGGTATGGACAAGGCGGACATAATTGGGTTCCAGACGGTTGTGGAATTATGAACTCCCCTTACGCAGACGGGCAGTTTGCTTCGTAACCGGGCGAGGCCGGGAGTTGAAAACTTCGGGCAAGAGCGCGCTAAAGCGGTTGCCGGAGGTTGAAAACCCCTGGCAACAAAGTGCAGGCGTCTTTCAGACGCGGCAACGAGCCATTGAAGCGTTTGCGCTTTCCTCGCGGTCTGGCATGTCGCTATGTCAGCGCGTTCCTGGCGTGAGCGGAATGTGCGTCCGCAGGACGCCTGTTTTTTGTTGCCGGGGGTTTTCAACCTCCGGCAAACCCTTTTTTGCTGCCGGGGGTTTCAACACCCGGCTAACAGCCCGCCTGCATAAGGTGAATTATGGAACGATGTAACGTTATGAAGAAGCGGGTGTAAGGGAAGCGACTCGCGTGGTTAGAATACCTTGAAATGCTTGAAACGCAGGAATATCGAGGGTTTGTTTCGTTATTCCTGCCCGTTCTTCAACGCATAGTCGAACGCTTGCTCCAGCGCCATCGCCGTACCTTCTTCCCACGCCGCTTCGTAAGCGGCGTTTCCAAGCGCCGCACGCAATGCGTCCAGCCGATGATCGCGCTCCTGCCGGTCCACAGCCGGAAGCGCGCTGCCGACCGCATCGCGCATGGCCTGCGCCGCTCCCGACAGGCGTACCGAGCGCGCAGGCTGATCTTCCACGGCGACCAGCGCGGCCAGCATTTCCAGCACATACGCGACCCCGCGCCGGTCTTGCAGTTCCAAAAATAGCGTCAGGCTCTCGCCGTAAAGGGCGCGCGCCCCTTCGTAATCGCCCTCGTGCCGCGCCACCAGCCCCAGATTGTTTGAGTAGGTCGCGATTCGCTGTTTGTCCTGCAGCTGGCGGGCCAGCGCGAGGCTCTCGGAGTACATCGTTTTCGCAGCGGAATAATTCCCCTGATAGAACATGCTGTTACCCGTGTTGTTGAGGGCTGCCGCGATGCGCGCCCGGTCGCCCTGCGCGCGGGCCAGTTCCAGACTCTCCGCATACAGCGGCTGCGCCGCCTGGTAATCGCCCTGATCCAGCGCGAGCATTCCCAAATTGTTGAGCGCCCCGGTAACGCCCCGCAAATCATTCTGCTCGCGCGCCAGCTGCAGGCTCTGCGTGAACCGCGTGCGCGCCTCGGCGTTGTCTCCCTGCTCCCGCGCCAGAATGCCCGCCCCTGTCAAGGCCCGCGCCCGAACTTTCGGATCCGCTTCTCCGCTGTCGCGCTCCAGCGCGGCAGCGAGATAACTGCGCCCTTCGCTGAGGTACCCGCGCACAAACCAGAACCAGTAGATCGCTGCGGTCAATCGCAGGGCCGCCTCGGCGCTCTCCCGCGCCGCATCCTGGCTGCAGAAATCCAGGGCGGCGCGGAAATTGTCGTGTTCCGCTTCCAGCCGCGCAAACCACTCTTTCTGCTGCGGGCCGTCCAGCTGCGGATCGGCCTCCTCCGCCAGGGTCACGAAATAATGACCATGCCGCCGCCTGATCCTCGCCGCGTCGTCAAGAAAGAGGGGCAGTTCGCGCGCGTACTGCCGCACCGTCTCTTGCAGATGATAGCGGGCGCTCTCGCCCTGCGCCTGCGCCAGAACCAGCGACTTGTCCACCAGCCCGGTCAGCAAATCCAGCGCCTCCCAGTCTTCGATGCCATTCCCGACCGTTACCGCTTCCGCCGCGTCCAGCGTCAAGCCGCCCGCAAAGACCGCGAGGCGGGCGAGAAGCGTCTGTTCCGACAGGGTCAGCAGCTCGAAGCTCCAATCAATGAGCGCGCGCAGCGTCTGCTGCCGGGGCAGGGCGCTGCGGCTGCCCCCGGTAAGCAGGCGGAAACGGTCATCCAGACGGTCGGCGATCTGCTCCAGGGAAAGAACGCGCACGCGGGCGGCGGCCAGTTCGATGGCGAGAGGAATGCCATCCAGTCGGTGACATACGCTTGCCAGGGCGGACGCATTGGCATTTGTCACGGTGAAAGCGGGCAGGACAGCCGCCGCCCGCTCGACGAAAAGACGCGCCGATTCATACTGCGAGATGCTGACGACGGTGTGGGGCTTTTTGGGGTCCGGCAGAGAAAGCGAGGGAACGCGGTAAATGACCTCGCCCGCCGTTCCCATGCCTTCGCGGCTGTTGGCGAGGATATTGACGCCAGGGCAGGCGCGCAGGAGCGCGTCGGCGAGGCGGGTAATGGCGCTCAACAGATGTTCGCAGTTGTCCAGGACGAGGAGCGTTCGTTTGGGTTTGAGATGCTCGATTAACGTTTGCAGCAGCGACCTGCCTGCTTCTTCGCGCAGCCCCAACGTCTGCGCGAGCGTCTGCGTCACCAGGGCGGGTTCGGCGAGGGCGGCGAGTTCAATCAGCCAGACGCCATCCGCATAGTCCTCCAGCACGTCCGCCGCGACCTGCAGGGATAGGCGCGTCTTGCCGCAGCCGCCGCTGCCCGTCAGGGTAAGCAGGCGGGTTTTAGAAAGCAGGCTTCGGATGTCGGCGCTCTCTTTCCCCCTGCCGATAAAAGAAGTCAGCTGCTGCGGCAGGTTATTGGGCAGGATCGGGTTATCGAGAGACCGGAGGGGGGAGAACTCGGCGGGAAGGTCGGGATGCAGCAGTTGGAAGACCGCCTCCGGGCGGGCCAGGTCGCGCAGGCGATGCTCGCCTAAAGGCGCAAGCGAGACCCCAGGGGGCAGGTGATCGCGGGTAAGTTCCTGCGCGACTTCGGTAAGCAGCGTTTGCCCGCCGTTGCCTGCCGCGAGCAGACGGGCCACGCGATTGAGAGGCTGGCCGAAGTAGTCGTTGTCGCGAAGTTCCACCGCGCCGGTATGCAGCGCCATGCGTACACGCAGACGTATCGGGTCCGGCCAGACCTCGGCGTGCAGCGCGTGCTGGATGACGAGCGCGGAAGAGAGGGCTTCGGGGGCCGTCGCGAAAGCCGCGCAGAAAGCGTCTCCTATCGTCTTGAACACCACCCCGCCGTTGTCCGAAATAGCCTGCCGCAGCAGAGCGTCGTGGCGGGCGAGCGCAAGGCGCATCGCCTGGGGATGTTCTTCCCACAGTCGGGAGCTGCCTTCGATATCCGTAAAAAGAAACGTGATCGTTCCACTGGGAAAAGACATAACGCGCCTTCAATTCGCCCGCATGGGGCGCCGCAAAGTTCGCCGATGCGAAAAGCCGATCCCGCCGACAACCTCAGCAAAACGTCCCGGCGCGCTCATGCGAAGAGAGTTCATCTGTTAAGCCCGTCTTGTAGGAGTGAGCGAGGGCTTTTCGGCGCGAACACGGGCGGACGCGCTTCGCCCTAACAACAAAACGCAACCGACGTCTTACTCATTGTACCAAGAACCGCCCGCTTGTGCAAACGGCTTCCGATGGCGGTGCGAACGGCTTTGACTCTGACCTGCGGCGTCCTCAATAATCGAGCAGCGTTCGACCCAAATTGACGGCTGAAAGAGCCGATTAAACGGAATGGGGGTCTATTACGCCCCAACCGGGCATATAGGGGAGAAACCGCACAAAGTGTCGGCTGTTGAAGGTCAGGACAGCGTCCAGGTTATGAACTTGACAGCAGGCTACCAGCCGGGCGTCATGCACCTGTTTACCGATAATATCCGCCTGATGAACCAGCGTTTTCCATGCGGCGTAAATAGCGGAAACATCATTCAGCAACATGAATAACGCCTCGAATTCTTCCGCTTTTTCTTCGGCTTGCGTCATGGGGTAACCAAGCCCGTTTTCGCTGACAGAACGAGTGGCGACATTGCGAAACTCGATCAGGTTTTGCGGCGTAATGCACAAGTCCACGTTCTGCAGATGCAGTTCGGTGACGGCGTGTAACGCCACAGGATAGCGAACGTCGCTGCTGTTGGCAAGCCGCGCCAACAGCGGCGTATCCACCAGACAGCGTTGAATTTTACTCATACAGGGCTTCGCGACTGAGGGACTCTTCCGATAAAGAGACGCCCGCAGGAGAGGCCAAACTCTGGAGACGCGCGGCCCAGGCCGCTTGTTCTTCCGGGGAGATGGCGGGCGGCAGTAAATTCTTCTCCAGGGTATCCAACGCGAGCTGTCCCGGCGCGCTGCCGCTTTGTCTGGCGCGTTGATCGGCGACGAATGCGGCAAGGGGACGCTCGCGCCCTTCCGCCGCCGCCTGCTCGCCGCGCCGAACGCCCGCAATGGCTTCCGCGCTTTCCTGCGCTTCCCAATCCAACGCGGTTGCAATCAACGCTTCGGCGACGGCGTTGACATCGCCGCCCTCGCGCTGCGCCTTGTCCTGCAAGCGCGCGACCGTTTCCGGGGTCAAAGTGATGGTCATAGATTAGAGCCTCCTCCGCCCATTGTACCAAGAACCGCCCGCTTGTGCAAA
>JBBRNU010000032.1:0-14634 GCA_038230115.1 Chthonomonadales bacterium
CAGGTCGAGAAGTTTCAGGCCGGAATGGTCGCTCAGTTCGTACAGATTGCCGCAGACCGTCGCGTACAGCGTGGGCAGGTTCGCGCCCAGGTTCTCGAACGGAAAAGAAAGCGTGATGTGGGCCTGCTGATAGCCCCCGGACGGGCCGTTTTTGGGCGGGCGCGAACCGGGCAGATTCGGCGTCGCAACCGTTTCCAGCAACTCGATTTTTTCCACGCGCGCCCCGAACCGCGCCCGCAGTTCCGGCGTCTCGCCCGGAACCGCGACGAATGTGCCGGACGACTGCTCGCCCGCGATGACGGCGGCCGCCTGCTCGACCGGCTGCGGCGTCTCGATGAAGTAGGTGGCGAGAATGCGTTCCTGGCTCATGCGGCCCCCTTCACGACATAAGGCTGTCCGCTCGCGGCGGACTCATACGCCCCGAACGTCAGTTCCAGCGTCCGGACATTGTCCGCGCCGCTGGTTTCCGGCTCCGTTCCGGCGTGCAGGCAGTCGGCCCAATGCTGCTGAATGCGAACGACGGCCTCCTGCGTGGCCTCGTGCGGCGGTTGGCTCCAGGCGAAGCGGGCGGGCTTGACCTCGCGGCGCGTGGTTTCGGCGGGCGTCACGGTCGTCAAGTGAAAATGCGGGCCGAGCGTGGCCGACCCATTGCGGCCTTCCAGATGCACAAGGGTTTGCGGAAACAGGTCTTCTTCCAACTGCGAGGCGTAGCTCAAATCCACGAGGCAGGCCGCGCCGCTTCGCATTTGGAGTAGCATTGTGGCTACGTCCTCGCCCTGAATGCGCGGATTGACGCGCTGCGTGTGGGCCGTCAGCGACGCGACTTCGCCGAAAAAGAAGCGGGCCAGATCGAGCAGATGAACGCCCAGATCGGCGATGATGAAGCGCGGGTCGGTGGCGAGATAAGGCTGATCGGCGTACACGTCGTGGGGCGTGCGAAAACTGATGCGCCCGAAAAACAGCGGCCCGATTGCTTCGGCGGCGGCTTTCAGGGCGCGCATGGGCGTCTGCCAGCGGAAATTTTCGTGCGTCATGAAGGCGACATGGGCGTTCCGGCAGGCCGCGACCATTGCGTCGGCGTCTGCGAGCGTAGGCGCGAGCGGCTTCTGGCAGATGACCGGCACGCCGCGACTTGCCGCCAGCAGCGTCAGGGGCCGGTGCGAGTCGGGCTGCGTCACGATGTCCACGAAGTTGAGGCCCGCCCCGTCCAGCATTTGCCCGGCGTCGGCGTATATCCCGGTTACGCCGAAATCGCGGGCGAAGGCGTCGGCCCGCGCTTGATCGGCATCGCAGACGGCGACGATTTTCGCCCCGTTTACCATGCGCCAGCCGTTCATATGGTTGCGGGCGAAGAAGCCGCACCCGATCAGCCCGCCGCGCAAATCGCTCATGCCGTTCCTCCGTTCTCGGCTTCTCGCTCTGTCGCCGCGCTCGCCGACTCTGCCGTTGTCTGCCAGTCCAGCCGGGCGTAAGCGTAGGGCGGCAGCGTCCACTCGGTCGCGTTATCGGCGTCGGTCTGCAGGGTATCGGCCTCGTTCTGACGCGCCGCTTCCGGGGCGCGCATCCAGTGTTCGACGCCGCTTTCCTCGATTTGCCGCAAAGACAGGCCCAAAACCGGGGCGGACAGAACGAGCCGAACCGACTGCGGAGAGGGCGTCAGGTTGGCGCACAGCAGGCCATGCCGCCTGCCCGCCCGAAGCGCAAGCGCGGCCACGCGCCCGGACGCGCCCGAAGGCGAAACGAGCGGCAGAACCTCTCCGCCCGCGAACGCCCCGACGTCGGCGAAAACGTGGTACAGGGGAAAGACCGCGCCCGCGAGCGACGGCAGGGCGGCGGGCCGGGGCGCGTCCGTCTCATTTCCTGTTGCAGCCTCGATTTCGCTTTCCGCTTCTCCGTTCGGTTCTCCTGCCATGACGCCGCGCCGGCCCGTCGTTTCATAGTAAGTCAGGCTGTCGGGCTGGCTTTCGCACAGAGCCTGCAGGCTGCCCAATGTCCATCCCGCCCCCAATAGCGATGCCTGCCGCGCGTCGGCTTCCGGGGGCAAAGCGGTCGGGGGCGGCGCGGTTGTGGTTTCGGTCGCATTCGGGTTGAACCGGGGTTTCAGCGTGATCGGCGAGACGACCACCGGGCGGTCGGGGCAAAACGCCTGCGCGCTTCGCACGGTCGCGCCCTGCGCTTCCAGATTTTCCACGAGCGAGGCGGCGTCCGCGACGTGAACCTGCGGGTTGAGGGAGTAGCAGGCGAAATCGAGACTGTCGCAAGGCGGGCGCTCACGGTTCAGTTCGGCGAAATAGGCGTTGGTTCCCGCCCCCATCGGCGCGTTCGGGGCATAATCGGCGAGCGCCCGCCGCGCCTGAAGGATGATTTCGCGCGGCGTGGATTTCGCCCCGGCGTGAAAAATCAGCCAGCGCGCGACGGGCGGCTGAAAACGTTCCAGACTGGCCCGCAAAGCCGGTAATTCGGCTTCGGCGGCGTCCGTCAGAAAGAGAGCGATTTCCAGTCCCACGCCGAGCGCGCGGGCTTCGTCGGTCGCCCGCTCCAGGCGCGCTTCCCAACCCGGCGCGGACAGCGTCAAGTCGAGCCGCAGGTGCGCTAACGCGAGGGCGCGCAGTCGGGCGGTCTCCGTTTCGGTCAGCGCCGCGCCGCGACCGGCGATCCCCAGACCGATGGCTGGCAGGCGCAAGGGAACGGTCGGGGCGAAACGCAGGACAATCGGCGTCTCGTCCATTTCCGCGCGCGTCGCTGGCGCTTTCGCCGCTTCCCTTCCCGACCTGAGCGCGCCCCCGGTTGTCGCCCTCGTCCGCGCGTTTCGGTTTTGCGCGCCGGGCGGGGCGTCCGAAAGGGTCATCGTAATGGTTTGGGCGACTTCGGTTCCGGCGCGTATCTCGACCGGGAACGGAAGCGTCAGGGGCGTGCCATAGGTCTTGAAAGAGGCGTCCGTCCAGTTGCGCTGGTCTTCCATTTCGAACGTCTCGCCGTCCAGCCGCGCTTCCGTCCAGACGTCCGAGCTGACCGCGTGCGCGATGGCCCGCAAATTTTCAAAGGGCTGGTGCGGCGCGATGGCGTCGGGAAAGACCCCTGCAAGCGTCTCGCCTGCAACAGTCTCGATGACGCACGCCTGCCCCGCGCACTCGCGGATCGGGTGCAGCAGACACAGGCCGATGCGGTTGCGCCAGAAAGTGGAGCGCGCCTGGCCCGTCATACGGTACGTGAGGGTTCCCCCGGCGTCGCCCGAAACTTCCCCGCGCCACGCAAAATCAACGTCGCCCCGCTGACAATGCGCGTCGAAGGTCAGGCGGAAACTTTCCGTCCCCGCCTCGACGCGCAGGTCGGCGAGGATCGGCGCGACGGTTTCCCAGTTCCGGTCGCGCACGGCCCCGTAGATGGCGCGCACGACCTCGCGGTCGCCCAGTCGAACGCCGCGCAAGGCCGCGGTTTCCGGGTCGAAATGGAGGACGAGCGGGCCGCTGCGAAGCGGCAGCCAGTCCGTTCGCGCGTCCATCCCGCCGTGAAGATAAAATGTCGCTGCGCGCATAGGCGGGTTTTCCTCTGAACCCCGTTCCGCCGCCCGACTCAATTTGATCCAGGCCGCAGGAACGTGCTTAATCGATTGTACACAGCATAACACAGCCGCCCGAAAAATGCAAGCGCTGACAAGGAAGTTCTCGTTCATCCGCTTAAAATTGTGTTTCTGTCTCGTTTTCTTCTTTTCTTTGACTCTGCCCCGTCAAAATCAGCCTCTGGAGACGACTTGTTTTCGGAAAATGCAGCAGTCTAATCGATTAAAACTTTGGACGCTGCCCGCCGTTCTATCCCCAATCCGCGATATGCCCGCCAATCCCAGATTACGCCTTATCCTTTTTGCGGCCATTTTGCGGCCAAATGAAGCGTTTTCCAGCCGCATCGTCAGCCGGAGACGAAGCGCGCCGTTAAACTTTTACTTCTCGGCAAAAAGGCGGCGGGCCTGCTCGCGCAGCAGGGCGAAAGCGTCCGCTGTCCGCGCGTCCGGGTCGGGGGAAATGGGCGAAACGCGCGCGTATTCCGCCAGATGCACCCGCAGCCAGCCGCGCATCAGGCGGCGCATCAGCCGGGCCACGCGGTCGCCGTCTCCCGTTCGCAGCGCGCTCAAAATCAGCTCGTGCTGCCGGGTCACGCGCGCGTAATCCATCGCGGTTGTCGCCGCGCGGCGTATCTGGTCGTAGGCGAACAGGGCCAGACAGAGGGCTTCCAGGCTCCTCTCCAGATACCGGTTGGGCTGCGCGGCCCAGAGACGGCGGTGAAACTGCACGTCGGCGCGCGAATAAGCCATGAAGTCGTCGCGGTCGGCAGCCGCCCGCATGTCGGCAAGGCAGGCTTCGAGCGCCGCCGCATTTTCGGGGGTGAGGACGCGGGCGGCAAACGCGCAGGCCAGCGATTCCAGCGCGCTCCGCACGTCGTAAATGCGCGTCAGGTCGTCCGCCGTGAGTTCGATGACGGACGCGCCCTGCCCCGGCGTTTTCGCGATCAGGCCCAGGCTTTCCAGCTCCTGCAGCGCCTCGCGGACAATCGCCTGCGAGACGCCCAGCTCCCGCGCCAGCCGCATTTCCGGCAGGCGCGTTCCCGGCGGCAGCTGCCCGCAAAGAATGGATTCCCGCAGCAAATCCGTTATCTGCGCCCGTTTGTTGGCCGTTTTAAGCGGCATTCTCCGTCCTGTTCCGGCGCCGCGAAAACGCCCTCCATGTCACCCCCGTCCGCGCTGAGGAGTCGTGCCGTCGCCGTCCCGTTCGTTTTCTTCCGCTTTCTGCGGTTCCGGCCGCTCGATTCAACGTACGTATTCGCCAGTCAGGAAGCGCTTCCCTGCCGCTGACGTGACACCCGGCAAAGCGCCTTTGCCGGGTCGTAAATTTATCCGGGCCGCGCTTTTTGGCCCAGGCGCGCACTACACGAAAATAATTTCGGCGGGCGGCAGGAGATTCGCCGCCCGCTCCCGAACCTTTCGATTACGACGCTTCCGACAAAAAACGACAACGCCCGCCACCGCAGCGGAACCGCAAGGACAAGAACCAGGAGACTACCCGATGACGACCCCTTCCCGACCCATCGGCCCGCAGCGCTTCGGCCTGACGCTGACGACCCTCGGCCTGGCGCTGCCCGCGCTGTTCAGCGGCGCGTCCGCCCGCGCGCAGGGCTATACCGTTCCCAGTTATGTTTTCAGCAGCGTGGCGATGGACTATCCCGCCGCCGCGCCCAACTCGACCGCTTACAGCCTGCAGGCGACCGCCGGGCAGACCTTCGCGACCATTGACCAGCCGACCAACACGGGCCAGACCCTCGCCGCGCTCGGTTTCTTCGAGACCGGAGTCAAATATCTGTACACCGGTCACGTCGCTCTGGAAAATTTCACCGGGAATGTCTCCACCGTCCCGCTCGATCTGCGCTTCTGGAATAATATTGACAACAGCCTGAGCGACGAAGTGCAGGGCTTCGCGCTGAGTAACGGGAACTTCACGGTCGCGACCTGGGCCAACCCGACCTTCAACGCGGGCCTCAGTCTCAAGGGCGACCGCTGGCTGCGGCAGCGCGTCGCGCCCACGCCGCCCGTCAATCCCGCGACCGACTATCCCTCTATCCCTTCTCCAGCTTCAATCTCCTGGGAGGCGACGCCAACAACGACAACGCCATAGACAACCTTGATCTGGGCCTGCTGGCGTCGGCCTACGCTTCCTCGGTTGGCGACCCGAACTTCGACGTGCGCGCCGACTTCAACGGCGACGGCAGCGTGGACAACCTCGACCTGGGCATCCTCGCCAACAACTACACCCTCAACGGCGACGAATAAGGCGCGCACGGCATTCGCCCGACTTGGCAGGAATTTTTCTGGCATGGTTCCGTTCACGCAGCGCTGCTGGAAACATTCTGTGTTGCGAAGCCGTTCCAGATTATAATGAAGCGG
This sequence comes from Chthonomonadales bacterium, assembly GCA_038230115.1. Classification (GTDB taxonomy): domain Bacteria; phylum Armatimonadota; class Chthonomonadetes; order Chthonomonadales; family Chthonomonadaceae; genus JBBRNU01. The sequence goes on from JBBRNU010000032.1 coordinate 5,933, forward strand.
GGCGCGAATTTCGCGCCCCGCTTTGCTACGGAGCCTGATCAAATGGCGCAGATACATGAAAATGACGATGAAGTCGCCGAGCGCGGCGAGGAACTCTACCGGCAAAAGATTCGCGCCGCCGTGGAGACCCCGGAAAACATCGGGAAAATGGTGATCATTGACGTGGACACCGGAGAATACGCCGTAGACGACATCGGGCTGACTTCGGCGCGTCAACTGCAAGCCAAACGACCTGACGCCGAACCCTACGGCATTCGTATCGGGTATAAAACGGCAGAAGCCCTTGGCGGCGTCCTGGAACGCACGACCCCATGATAAGCGCTTCTAAATTCGGTTGTTGACTCTACAGGTCTTGCCGGATTACCAACCATCCGCTATACTAAACGCATGGATTACACGAAGATACTAACCCTCGAACCCGGCAAACGCGGCGGCAAGCCCTGTATTCGCGGAATGCGAATTACGGTGTATGACGTGCTGTCCTATCTCGCTGCCGGGATGACTCAGGAGGAAGTTCTCGCAGACTTTCCTTATCTGACCGCCGACGATATCCTCGCTTGCTTGTCTTACGCCGCCGAGCGTGAACGGTGGACGCGGATTGCGGTATGAAACTGCTTTTCGATCATCATTTGTCGTTTCGGCTGGTTCGGCGCTTGGCGGATTTGTTTCCCGATAGTTCGCACGTTTTAGAGCATGGGCTTGATCAGTTTGATGACGCAGTGGTGTGGGAGTTTGCTCGTCGCCAAGGCTATACGCTGGTAACGAAGGATTCCGATTTCAACGATTTGATTACATTACGGGGTTCCCCGCCAAAGGTAGTTTGGGTTCGTCTTGGTAACTGTACCACCCGGCAAATCGAAGACTTGCTTCGCCGGTGTTACGAGGCGATGATTGATTTAGAAACGGACACGACAACCGCCGTTTTGATTTTGATGTAGGTTTCTGGACGCTGCACCGAAGCAGCCCGACCTTGCGAGATTGTGCAGGGTAAAGGTTATTTACATGACTTGCTGGCAAGTTGTCAGGACGCGGGTTCTTCCGGGCGGGTGAAATCGCCGCTTTTGCCGCCCGATTTCGTTTCCAGACGAATGGCGGTGATCACGGCGGTGCGGTCTACGGCTTTTACCATGTCGTAGAGCGTCAGCGCCGCTACGGACACCCCCGTCAGCGCCTCCATTTCCACGCCGGTCTTGCCGGTCACGCCCACCTCGACCGCAATCTCCACGCCGTCCGCAACAACATTAAGCCCCACCTCGATTTTCGTGATCGGCAGGGGATGACAGAGCGGGATCAAGTCGCTCGTCTTCTTCGCCGCCATGATGCCCGCGATGCGCGCCACGCTCAGGGCGTCGCCTTTGGGCAGGTCGCCGGAGCGCAGGAGGGCGACCGTCGCCGGAGCCAGCAGAATTTTGCCCGTCGCGGTCGCCCGCCGCGCTGTCGCCGCCTTGTCCCCCACGTCCACCATGCGCGCCCGGCCCTCCGCGTCCAGATGTGTCAGTTCGCTCATTCGTTTCCCTTCTTCCCCGCCTTTGCTTTCGATTATACCAGCGCGGCCCGCAGGAACCGGGGCATGAAGGAAAATCGGATGCAAAGCGGAGAGAAAAGAAAGGGAAACGCTGGCTGACGCCTCGATCCTCTCTTGCCGATAGTTCCGGGCGGGCAGGAACCGGTAAAACTATCGGTACAGACAAACGGTAAATCTACCAATCATAACCCCACGACGTTAAACCCTGGCCTTGAGGCCTTTAACGAGAATGAACCCCGAAGTTTTCCACGCCGAGTATTCGGATGCCGCTTTCACGGAACGTGAACGGCAGCGAGGATTACCCATTGCGCGCATTCTCTCTCATTATCGGCCTGCTGTGGTTGTGTGCGGCAAGTCTGGGGCTGGGCAAAATCTGGCAATACGAAGTCCGGCCCGGCAAGACGCTTCCCCCCGCGCGCCGATGGCCTGCCGCAAGCGAAGTCGCGCCCCTTCCGGGCTGCTATACGCTGGTGATGCTGGCGCATCCGAAATGCCCCTGCACCGGCGCGAGCCTGACCGAATTGGCCCGCCTTATGGCGCGCTGCCGCAGCTCCCTTTCGGCCTACGTTCTCTTCTACAAACCGCTGGACGCGCCTGCCGACTGGGAAAAAACCGCGCGTTATTCGCAGGCGGCAGCCATTCCCGGCGTCCGCGTCCTGACCGACGAAAATGGTCGGGAGGCGAAACGTTTTCACGCCGCGACGTCGGGCCAAACGTTTCTCTACGACCCCGAAGGCCGTCTCCTTTTCAGCGGAGGCATCACCTTTGCGCGCGGACACGCCGGAGACAACGCCGGAAGCGACGCCATTTCAGAGGCGATTAACCAGGGGCGGGCGAAACGCGCGGCCACGCCGGTCTTCGGCTGTTCGCTGTTGGGCGCGGAACCAAAATGAATACTACCGAAACGCAGGAAGTCTATATGCTACCCGGAAGTTCAAATGCGAGTGAAAAAAGTCTTATCGCGCGCGAGCAGACGCTTTGCAAGGCTTACCAGCAGCGGGTTTTCCAGCAGACGGATCGGATGTTTGCGTGTCTGATGGTTTTTCAATGGCTGGCGGCGGTCGCCGCCGCGCTCTGGCTGTCTCCCAAAACATGGGCGGGGCCGGTCAGTCAAACGCATTTGCACGTCTGGTCGGCCCTTTTTCTGGGTGGGCTGATTACGTTTTATCCTGTCTTCCTCGCGCTCACCCGCCCCGGCGCCACGCTCACCCGGCACACGATTGCCGCCGGGCAGCTGCTGATGTCCGCGCTCCTGATTCATCTCATGGGCGGGCGCATCGAGACGCATTTTCACGTGTTCGGCTCGCTGGCGTTCCTGGCCTTCTACCGCGACTGGAAAGTCATCCTGACGGGAACCCTGGTGACCGCCGCCGATCACGCTCTGCGCGGGTTCCTGTGGCCGCTGTCCATTTATGGCGTCCAATCCCACGAAACGTGGCGCTGGCTCGAACACGCGGGCTGGGTTGTTTTTGAGGACGTGTTCCTGATGATCTCCTGCCAGTCGAGCTTGCGCGAACTGCGCGGCATTTGTTATCGCGACGCCAGCCTGGAAGAAAGCAACCGCGAACTTGAACAGAAAGTGGAGAAGCGGACGGCCGCGCTGCAGGAAGCGAACGCCCGCCTGGAAGCGCTTGCCACCACTGACCCGCTGACGGGCCTGCAAAACCCTCGCGCGATTGTGGCGGCGCTGGATCAGGAACTGGAGCGCTCGCAGCGTTATGGGCGTTCCTGCGCGCTGCTGTTTCTGGATATTGACCACTTCAAGGCGCTCAACGATGGGTTCGGTCACGCCGCAGGCGATTCGGCCCTGCACGAATTTGGCAATGTAACGCGCCAATGCCTGCGAGGAATTGATACGCTGGGGCGCTGGGGCGGCGAGGAGTTCGTGGCGCTCCTGCCGGAGACGGACGAAGCGACGGCGCTGGAAATTGCCGAGCGCGTCCGGGCCGCCGTCGCCGCGCACTCGTTTTCAGCGGGCGGCGGCGCGTATGTAACCTGCTCGCTCGGCGTCGCGGTCTATCCCGATGACGCCGACAGTCTGTCGGAATTGGTGGAGGCGGCGGATAAAGCCATGTACGCCGCCAAGCGGCTGGGGCGCAATCAAGCGCGCTCCATCAACGACCCGCTCCTTCAAACCCTGGACTCGGAAACGGAAAGCTCGCGGGAGGAACTGGCCCTTCAGGGAGCCGCCGACGCCCTGGCGAGACTGGTCGAGGCGCGCGACGCTTATACCAGCGAGCATACCGAGGGCGTGGGAGCTTTTGCGGTTCGGATCGCGCAGGCGCTGGAATTGGACGCGCCGCAAATCCGCCTGATCGGACTGGTCGGCAAGCTGCATGACATCGGCAAAGTCGCTATTCCCGACGCCATCCTGCAAAAGCCCGGCAGCCTGACGGAAGAGGAATGGGTTTTGATGCGGACGCACCCGATCATCGGCGCCGATGTGGTCAGCCGCATTCCCGCGCTGCGAATCGCGGCTCCGGGCATTCGCGGCCACCACGAGCGCTGGGACGGAAAAGGCTACCCGGACGGGCTGGCGGGCGCGGCGATTCCCCTCGCGGCGCGCATTGTTACGGTCGCCGATTCGTATAATGCTATGACCACCGACCGGCCTTATCGAAGGGCGCGCTCCGCCGAGGAAGCCCTGGAGGAACTGCGGCGCTGCACCGGCGCGCAGTTCGATCCGACGGTGATGGACGCGCTGGAGCGAATGATCAGCGAAGACGCCGCCCGGAGCGTCTATCGAAAAGCGGCCTGACGGCAGCCAAGGTAGAAGCGGCAGGACAGCGTTTGTTTCCTGCCGCATCCCAATCATGGTTCAGGGTTCAAGGTGGAAAGTCTTCCAGGAGCGCGCGGAAGCGAAACGGGAAAGAGGGAAAGAGAGGAAAGGCAGGAAAGCGGGGCGGCGAAGCCGAAACATGCCGCAACGCTTTCACGCGACGCCCGTCGCCCTTTCCTGCCGAAACCTGTCCTAAAGGTTTTTCAGCCTTCGGGATAGCGGCGATGACAGCCTGCGCGAACGGAAAGGAGGGATGTCACGTCATGTCTTCCCAACCGGTGTCGGCTGCCGCCCCGCTGCCCGCTTCCATGCCCGCCGTCGCAGCCGCCTGGCAGTCCGAAATGTCGAAAGCGACCGTGCAGGCTTATCTCGCACAGGAGCGGCAGTCCGACGTTCGGCGCGAGTACGTGGACGGCGAAATTCTGGCGATGGCGGGCGAAACGCCCACGCATAACCGGCTGGCCGGAAACGTTTATCTGGCCCTGGAAAATGCGTTCGCCGCGCGGGACTGCGCGGCTTATTGCGTGGGTGTGCGCCTGCGCGTCACGCCCACGCAATACCGCTACCCGGACGTCATGGCGCTGTGCGAAGCGGCGCGCTTCGACGACGAGAACCCGCCCGCGCTCCTGAACCCCGCCGTCGTATTTGAAATCCTCTCGCCCTCGACGCAGGGACAAGACCGGGGCGACAAGTTTCTGGAATACCGATAGATCGCCGAATTGACCGATTACGTCCTCGTGTCGCAGGACGCGCCGCTCGTGGTTCATTTCGCCCGCCAGAGCGCCACGCAATGGACGGTGCGCGAACATACGCATCCTGAAGACGCCCTGGTTTTCGCCGCGCTCGGCGTGACGCTCACCCTCGCCGACATCTACCGCAAAGTCGCTCTCCCTGCGTCTGGCCTCCCGCCCGCTTCCCTGCCTGATCCTGTTTGAACCAACAAGCCGCGCGAAAATACCCCTGACCAGGCGGGCAGGCGGCCTTTCGATTTTGGCTCCTGTCCTGACCGCTTCATCGCGTCTTTAGCGCCGGGCGTCTCGCTGACGTATTAGAAAAGGTTTGCCGACAAAACGAACCGCAATCTAGTATAATAGGTACATGATGGACGCCCATTCCCTACACGTTTTAGAATATCGTAAGGTGCTGGATCGCCTGGTCGCGCACACCTCCAACGGCATCGGGCGCGAGTTCGCCCGCCAATTGGAGCCGCTGCCCTACCCGGAAACCGTGACGCGCCGCCTGCAGGAAACGCGCGAGGCCCGCGACCTCCGCGACCACGACAGCGGCCTGCCGCTCGGCGGCATTCACGACATCCGCGACACGGCGGAACGCGCCCGCATCGAAACGCGCCTGACTCCCCATGAACTGCTGAACGTCATGCACACGGTTTCGGCCAGTCGGCGAATGCGCGTGTATCTGCTGAATCGGCAGGAAAAATACCCCCTGCTCGGCGAGATGGCGACAAACCTGCCCGTCCTGCAATTACTCGAACAGCGCATTACCGACAGCATCGGCGAAAACGCCGAAGTGCGCGATTCGGCGTCACCGGAACTGGGGCGGCTGCGAAGCCAGATCAAGATCGTTCACGCCCGCCTGACCGACCGTCTGCAAGGCATTCTGGGCAGCGAGCGCTACCGCACGTTCATTCAAGAAGGCGTTATCACCCTGCGCGAAGACCGCTACTGCATTCCCGTCAAGGCGGAGTACGCCAGAGCGTTCGGCGGCATCGTGCATGACAGCAGTCAGTCGGGGGCGACGGTTTTCATCGAGCCGGCGCAGACCATCGAGCTGGGCAACGAACTCAAGCAGGCGAACATCAAAGAGGAGCAGGAAATTGACCGCCTCCTGCGCGACCTGGGCGCGCTGACCGGCAGTTTTTACAACGAACTGCAGTCCATGATTTCGATCTTGGGCCACCTCGACGTGATTCACGCCAAAGCGATTCTGGCCGAAGAGATGGGCGCGACGGAACCGGCCCTGAACCGGCGCGGAATCGTGAAACTCTACGGTGCGCGGCATCCCCTTCTGCCCGGCGACGTGGTTCCCATTGACATCGAGCTGGGCGAGAAGTTCGCGACGTTGCTGATTACCGGCCCGAACACGGGCGGTAAAACCGTCACGCTCAAGACCATCGGGCTGCTGACGCTGATGACCCTCGCTGGGATGCAGATTCCCGCCAATGGCGACAGCGAAATCGCGCTTTTCGAGCAAGTATTCGCCGACATCGGGGACGAGCAGGACATTCAGCAGAGCCTGTCCACGTTTTCGGCGCACCTCAAAAACATCGTTCGCATCGTGGAAACGCTGAGTTCCAACGCCCTGGTTTTGATGGATGAGGTGGGCGCGGGAACCGACCCGGCGGAAGGGGCCGCGCTCGCCAAAAGCCTGCTCGACCACCTGATGACGTATGGGGCGCGGATCGTGGCGACGACGCACTATGGCGAGTTGAAAGAGTACGCTTACGCCCGGCCCGGCGTCGAGAACGCCAGCGTGGAGTTCAACACCGAAACGCTTTCGCCCACGTACCGTATTCTCCTGGGCGTTCCCGGCTCCTCGAATGCGTTTTACATCGCGTCCCGGCTGGGCCTGCGCCCGGAAATTGTGGACGAGGCGCGGGCGTTTCTGTCACGGCGTGAACTCGAGACCGGCGAGCTGTTGCAGCAAATCGAGCGCAGTCGGCGCGAGGCGCTGACCGCGCAGCAGGAGGCGACCAGGGCGCGCGACGAAGCGTATGCGGCGCGCGACGAGTATCAGACTCGCGTGCAGCAGATCGCCGACGCGCAGCGGGCCGTGAAGCAGGAAGCGCAGAACGAGGCGCGCGAAATCCTGCGCCGGGCCAGCGACAAGGCCGAAAACATCCTGAAAGACTTGCAGCGCCTGAACGTCGGGGCGCGCAAGGGGCCGAGCGTGCGCCAGCGCCTGAATACGCTGCGTAGCGAAACGTATGGCGCGCTTCAGCCGCGCGAGGAACTGCCGCCGGAAGATTTGGCTCCGGTCGAGCCGGATCATGCGTTCCGCAAAGGCGACCGGGTGCGTGTGATGACGCTGAATCTGGACGGGCAGCTGCTGGAAGACCCGCGCGACGGTCTGGTTCCGATTCAGGTGGGCGTGATGCGCGTGACGCTGCCGCTGGGGCAGCTGCGCCCGCTGAAGCAGGCCGAGTCGCGCGAAATCGAAAAGCAGGCCGACCGCAAGAACGCCAGCCTGCGTTCCGGGGCCAGCGAAATCGCCCTGCGAAAATCCATGCAAATCTCGCCGGAACTGATGCTGCGGGCGATGCGCGTGGATGAGGCGCAGCCGCTCCTCGACAAGTACGTGGACGATGCGTTTGCGGCAGGCATCGGGCAGGCGCGGATCATTCACGGCAAGGGAACCGGCGTCCTGCGAAAAGTCGTGCATGAATTCCTGCGCGCCCATCCCGCCGTCGCGTCGTTCCGACTGGGCAAGGAAGAAGAGGGCGGCGACGGCGCGACCGTCGTGACGTTCAAGAGTTAGCCGGGGCCAGAGAGCGGGGGCTATGGGAGCCTCGGGCTGGAAGCGCGCCTGTGCCGAGCCTATAAAAGACCCGGCAGGGAGGCTTCGCCAACCGTCCTCGCGGACGGGACACATAGCATCCTTTGAACGTTTCGCTATGCTCGCGGACGCAGCGACATTTTGACGTGCGGGTCTTTGCATTCTCTCTGTGCCTCGGTGTCTCTGTGGTTCAAACCAGAACACGCCAACCTTTTGGCGCGAAGGTCTTTGCGTCCGTGAGGACGCTTGGCGAAGCCTCGCAGACGGGTCTTTTATAGGCTCGGCACAGGCGCATCGAAAGTCGAAAATCGAAATTTGAATTGGGTGCGTATTCAGAAAGTGGGCTGCAGGCATGATCTGGCAATGGTGGGGGGCGATGTTTGTGACGGGGCTGGTCGTCGGGTGCATCGGAGCGTGGACGACGCAGGCGGCGCGGGTTTTCATGAAGACACTGGCGGTTCCGCTGCTGCTGATCCTAACGCGCGTGGCCCTTCCCAACGTTTATCCGGTCAAAACGGCCCCGCAGTACTGGCTCGCCGACTTCGTTCTGATCGCTGTCGGGGGCGTCATCGGCGATTATTTCCTGGGCCTGAAATTGGGCCGCAACGACCGCGCCGGGTTTCGCACCGACTCGGTCGGACATTAGATTGTCTCCTTCTGCGCCCGCGCCTCATCAGTCCGAACCGAAATGAAACGAAGAAATCCTCTAATCTCGTCCGGCGTCTGCGCGGCGCGGCTGACCGCCTTATTCGTGATTTTGCTGGCCGCTTTGGTTAGGGCAGGCGCGCAAACGGCTGTCTATCGCGCGGTTCCGAACTGGCCGCGCGGAGGCGGCAAAAGCGCGCCGGGGTATGGAACGGCCATGGCGGTCGGCATTGCGACGGA
>JBBRNU010000033.1:0-14406 GCA_038230115.1 Chthonomonadales bacterium
AGTACCAGCAGGTCAACGCCCTCGTATCGGGCGAAGCGACCGACCCGGAACAATTGCGAAACATCGTGCTGACGCAGCGTAACGGCGTGCCGATCACGCTGGGGCAGGTCGCTTCGGTCGGCGCAGGTGTGGAAGATCAAACCACGGTCGTGACCGCCGATGGCAGCGAGGCCGTCCTCCTCAACATCGTGCGCCAGCCCGACGCCAACACGGTTTCGGTCGTGCAGGCCGTGCAAAAGGAACTCGCCGCGCTCCGACCCTCGCTCCCGCCCGGAACCGAAATCAGCGTCTTCTACGACCAGTCGGTGTTGATTGGCGAGGCCATCGGCAGCGTGCGCGACGCCGTGCTGATCGGGGCCGCGCTTGCCGTCGTCGTGCTGCTGATGTTTCTGGGCAACCTGCGCGCCACGTTTGTGACCGCCCTGATTATTCCCGCCACCGTCCTGATTACCTTCCTGCTGATGCGGCTGGTCGGGCTGACACTGAATTTGATGACCCTGGGCGCGCTGGCGGTCGGCATCGGGCTGGTGATTGACGACGCGATTGTCGTGGTCGAAAATATCTTCCGGCATCTGGCGCAGGGCGTCGGGCAGGACGCGGCGGTTCAGCTCGCCGCCAAAGAAATCGCCGCCCCGATGATCTCTTCCACGCTCACGACGGTCGTGGTGTTTCTGCCGCTCATTCTTGTGGCGGGCGTGGCGGGCGCGTTCTTCACCGCGCTCGCCGTCACGCTCGTGATCGCCCTGCTGGTGTCGCTCGTTCTCGCGCTCCTGGTCAGCCCCAGCCTGTGCGCGGCCTTTCTGAAGGTGCGACCGGGCGCGGCGGAGCATGGCCGCCTGTTCGCGCGCCTGATCCGCGCTTACGAGTGGCTGCTGCGGGCGAGTCTGCGCCGCGCCTGGCTGCTGCCCCTCGCCGCCGTCGGCATCCTCGCCCTGACCGGCTTTTTCGGCGCACGGCTGAAAACCGGCTTCATGCCCGACATGGACGAGGGCGCGTTCGTTCTCGATTACTGGACGCCGCCTGGCACGTCCTTAGCCGAAAGCGACCGGCTGCTGCAAAAGATTGACGCTCTGCTCAAGGAAACGCCGGAAGTCGAGGCGTATTCGCGGCGCACCGGCACGGAACTGGGCGTGGCCGCGATTACGGAAGTGAACCGGGGCGATTACGCGATTACCCTCAAATCGAGCCGACGACGGGGCATTGACGCGATCATGGACGAACTGCGCGACAAAATCGCCGCCAACGTTCCGGGCGTGGACGTGGATTTTCACCAGATATTGCAGGACTTGATCGGCGATCTGGCCGGAGCGCCCTCGCCGATTGAAATCAAGCTGTACGGCCAGGATCAGGCGCAGCTGACCGCGCTGGGCGAAACGCTGAAAACCGGCCTGGGCAAAATCAAGGGCGTGGCCGACGCCCAATCCAGCGCCATCGAAGCCGGGCCGGAACTCGTGGCCCGCATTGACCCCGTTCGGGCCGGGCGCGCGGGCCTGACCCCCGACATGGTGGCGACGCAGGCGAATGCCGCCCTCTTCGGCGACGTGGTGACCCGGCTGACGCAGGGCGACCGGCAGATCGGCGTGCGGGTGCGCTATGCGGCGGGCGCGCGGGCGAATGGCGCGCAGCTCGCCCTCCTGCCGATCCGTTCGCCCAACGGGTTCAACCTGCCGCTCGCCGCCCTGGGAAGCTTCGAGAACGTTCCCGGCACGACAGAAAGCAACCGCGAGGATCAGCGGCGCATGGTTTCGGTCAGCGCGCAGCTGGCCGACCGCGACCTGGGCGGGGCGGGGCGCGACATTCAGGCGATGCTGCGCCAGACCGCGATGCCTCCGGGCGTCACCGCCGTGCTGAGCGGACAGTTCCAGTCGCAGGCCGAGTCCTTCCAGAACCTCGTCGTCGTGCTGGCCCTGGCGATCCTGCTGGTCTTCGGCGTAATGCTGTTCCAATTCGGGGCGTTCACGCCGCCCATCGTGATTCTGCTCGTCATGCCGCTCTCGCTCTTCGGCGTCACGTTCGGGCTGTGGGCGACCGGCACGCCACTGAATGTCTCGTCGTTCATGGGCGCGATCATGCTGGTTGGCATCGTCGTGAAGAACGGCATCCTGCTCCTCGATCAGGCGCAGAAGGCGGAGCAGGCCGGGACGCCCCTGGAAGAGGCCGTGATTCACGCGGGCGAGGTGCGCCTGCGCCCGATCCTGATGACGACCCTGACGGCGATTTTAGGGCTGGTTCCGCTCGCGCTCGGTTTGGGCGCGGGCGCGGAAATGCAGAAGCCGCTCGCCATCGCGGTCATCGGTGGCCTGACTTTCTCCACCGTCTTCACGCTCGTCTTCGCGCCCGTGCTGTACGTCACTCTGCGCCGCCTGCAAACCCGCCGCGCGTTCCGGGCCGCATCATGAGCGCAGCCGCGCCGACTTCAGGATTGGTCGTCCAGAACTAAAACCCGCCTGATACAAGGCGACCAGATTACACCTGGTTTCGATGAAGTCCGGCGGCTTATTCTGGAAAGGGTGTCGGGTTGACTCTGGATGGTAGCTTTTCTTGCGCTTTCGTGAGCGCGAGGCTATGAAAGCCGCCCGCCGCAATCGCCACAAATTTGACATTGCCCGGCAGATTCGCCAGTCCCGGCGTAGCTGAACCTTCAGACGTGCCGCTGGCGAGCTGACTGTTGCCGAGCTGGCCGCTTCCGTTTAATCTCCAGGCGTACACCCTGCCATCGTCGGTCAGCGCAAGACTATGGCCGTTGCCGCCCGCAATTGCCACGACTTTGACGTTCGCTGGTACGTGTGCCAGTCCCGGCGTGGCTATTGAATAAGGGTATGTTGTCGTGAACGTGTCGTTGCCGAGTTCACCTTCATAATTACGTCCCCAGGCATAGACCTTGCCAGCGCCAAGTGTTTGCGCCTTGCAGACCGTTACGGCGCTGCACAGGCAGAGCAGCGTTACGAATAAAAGAGGCAACCCCGCGATCCGGCGTCCTGAACGTTTTGCTTCCATCTTGCATTTCTCCGTTTTGCATGAGAATGGCGACGCTCGCCACAAAAAGGCGCGACTGCTAAGGCATCAAGCCGTCGCATCATTATAATAATGACACAAGAGCGTGTCAAGAAGGAAAGTATTTCTTGATGGCGTGTTTGCCCCCCTTTGCGCTCTTTCGCGGCTAAACCGCACGCCCGCCCCGGTCGGTCACACTCCGCGATTAGTCTTGCAGCCAGAGGGCGATTGCGGCGAGGTCTTGCGCGCGGTCGCCGAGCGCGGCGGGAACGATCTCGCACACGCTCCGGCTGCGCTCCCAGGCGTATTCCTGCACGGCGGCGCGGATCGGGCCGAGAATCAATTCCCCGGCGTGAACCGCAATCGTGCCGAGAATGACGCGCTCCGGGTTGAGCGTCTGGATCACGTTCGCGATGCCGACGCCCATGTACGTTCCCGCCTCCTCCAGAATCGAAATACCAAAGGGATCGCCCGCTTTCGCCGCTTCCACGACGTGCAGCGCCGTGATGTCGCTCGCCCTGCCGCCCGCGAGGGCCAGCACGCGCTTGTGCCGCCCGTAGCGCATACTTTCGCGGGCCAGGCGCGCAATCGCCGGGCCGGACGCGAGGGCTTCCAGACAGCCGCGCTTGCCGCAGCCGCAGCGCGGCCCGTTCATCAAAATCGTCTGATGCCCGATTTCGCCCGCCAGGTCGTTGGTTCCGCGATACAGCCGCCCGTCCAGAATCAAGCCGCCGCCGATGCCGGTTCCCATCGTGAGAAAGACGATATTGCGCGCGCCCTGTCCCGCCCCGAATTTCCATTCGGCTAAGGCGGTCGCGTTGGCGTCGTTCTCCACGCGCACCGACAGGCCGAGCGCGTCCTGGAAAATCTGTTTCACCGGCACGGCTTTCCACTCCGGCAGGTTGGGGGGCGCGTAAATCGTCCCGGTCGCGCTGTCGAGCGGCCCGCCGCACGAGACGCCCGCGCCGAGCAGATCGCCCGCCATCACGCCGCCCGCCGCCATAACCTCGCGAGCCAGACTGACCAGTTTCGCCAGCGCCGCGTCCGGGTCTGGCCCGTCCTCCTGCGTCGCGAACGCCCGCCGCTGTAGAATTTCCCCGTCGGTGCGTGCCAGAACGACCGCCGATTTCGTGCCGCCGATGTCCACGCCCAAAATCAGTCCTGCCTGCATTGCCGCCTCCCTCGCTTCCCTGCCCAAGCTGCCACGACCCGTCCGCGCGGTTTTTGCGCGGCGCTTCCGTCGTTCTTCCCCGCCGTCCTGGTATTTTCCTGCCGCCTAACGCTTGGCTGCATCAGCGCAATGCGCTGATTACGAAAAAGCAGGACAACCGCCCTGGCAGCCGGAAGAAAAATACGGCGGGCGGTAAACCAAATGCGCTGCCGCCCGCAAAAATACCTGAAGGCGCGCTCTAGAACCGCCAATAATAAAAAGGACGCCGCCCCTGCGCCGGTCGCCGCAATCCCCGCCCAATCTTCCCGTTCGCAGAAGGATTGGCAGGCGCGCAGGCGAGGCAGGGCCGGAGTCAGATTGATTGGCGGAGCGGGCTGCGCGGAGATTGTCTTGACCGAACTTACCGAACCCGCCCGATTTGCGCCGCGCGCCGAAGCCAAAACCGCCGCGCCCGCCAAAGTTTCCGTTTTGTCTTCGCCCAGCCGACGCTTTTCGCAGGGCGCGGATATTCACTCGCACCCGCTGCCCGCCATTGACGACGGTTCGCGCTCGCTCGAAGAATCGCTGCAAATGCTGCGGCTTGCGGCGCGCTATGGAACCTCCCTCCTGGTCGCCACGCCGCACCGCTACTGGCAGGGGCGGGAAAATACGCCCGACCTCCTACGCCGCCTGACCGCGCAGGTTCAGGACGCCTTAGCCCAAACGCGCTTTTCGCACCGAATCGCGCTGCTGCCCGGCCAGGAAATCCCATTGCGACCGGAAACCGGCGCGGAACTGGCGCAGGGAACCGTGCTGACACTGGGCGATACCGGCGTGTACGCCCTCGTCGAGCCGCCCTTTGACAACCTGCCAGACTGGACGGTTTCGGCCCTCGCCGCGATTGTCAAGGCCGGGTTTCGGCCCGTGCTGGCGCACCCGGAGCGCAACGCCGTCATTCAAACCGACCCGGCCCGCGTGCAGGCGTTTGTGGAAGCGGGCGCGGTTCTGCAATTGACGGCGATGAGCGTGACCGGCGACAACGGCAAATCCGCTCTGGCGACGGCCCGTTGGATTTTGGAGCGCGGCCTGGCGACCGTGATCGCGTCCGACACGCATTCGCCCGACCATCGCCCGCCCACGATGCGCGCCGCCTATCACGCCGTCGCCAGCCAATTCGGAACCGACATCGCCCGCGCCCTGTGCATCAACAACCCGCGCGCCATCGCAATGGGCCAGGAAATAAAGCAGGAGACGAACCAGGACGGGAACGCTTCGCCCGCGCCGTCGCCCTGAACCCGAACCTATTCTCACTTTCCAATTTCACCGCAACGGAGACGCTTTCCATGCTCGACAAGATTTTCGGCGGCGACGTGTTTGTCGCCAGTACGCACGCCCTCGACGCCTCGGCGCTCCGCCAGCAAACCATTGCCCACAACCTGGCGAACGCCAACACGCCCGGTTTCAAGCGTCAGGAAGTGCAGTTTGAAGACCGCCTGTCGCGCGCCCTCGCCCATCGCAGCGACCCCTGCGCCGCCGCGAGAGAAGCCGTCAGCGCCGTGCAGCCCAGCATCGTGACGGTCGGCGGCACGAGCGAGCGCGCGGACGGCAACAACGTCAACATGGAAACGGAAAACGTCAATCTGGCGGCCAACACGCTGCGCTTCGAGGTTCTGTCGCAGTCGGTCGCGGGCTATTTCACCGGCCTGAAAACCGTCATCAACGCGCGCTAAGCGTCCCGGTCTCCGCAAAAATTTCCCGCAGTCCCATTCGTCCCATTGGAACAAAAAATTATGTCCATCGCCTCTTCCATGCAAATCAGCGCGTCCGGCTTGACCGCCGAGCGTTTGCGACTCGATGTCATCAGCAACAATCTTGCCAACGTCAACACGACCCGCGCCGCCAACGGGCAGCCGTTTCGCCGCCAGGAAGTGGTTTTCGCAGCGCGGGAGTCGGGCGGCGCGTTCGCCTCGGCCCTTTCCCTCGCGCGCGGCGAAGCGCGCAGCGGCCAGAGCGGGGGGGCGGGCGTGCAGGTCACGGCCATTCAGCCCGACATGGCCCACGATTTCAAAGTCATTCACGAGCCGGGCCATCCCGATGCCGACGCCAACGGCAACGTGAAAATGCCTAACGTGGAACCGGTCGTCGAGATGGTGGACATGATCTCCGCGACCCGCGCCTACGAAGCGGGCGTCACCGCCATCACCGCCGCCAAGCAGATGGAGCAGCGCGCCCTGGAAATTGGCCGCGCCTAAGCGCCTGCGTAGGGGCTTCGCTAGACGCACCCTGCATTATCATAATGCTGCGCCCGCCAAAACGCGCCCGGTTGGCCACTCTTCAGAAATCAGAATCAGGAAAAACCCATGCAGATTGATTCGATAGCCCCCAAATTCGATATTGGCTCCGTTTCGCGCGACCTTCGCAGCGGCGAGGGCGCGGCCATTCCCCTATCCGGCGGCGAAAGCGCGGTCGGCGGGGCGGGCGCGACCGGCAAATCGTTCGGCCAGTATCTACAGGACGCGATTGGCGAAGTGAACCAGGCGCAGCTGAAATCGGGCGATCTGACGGCCCGCTTCGCCGCCGGAGAGCCGCTCGACGTGCATCAGGTCATGATCGCCTCGCAGGAAGCGGGCGTCGCGCTCAACATGGCCGTGCAGGTACGCAACAAGGTCGTGGATGCCTACCAGGAAATCATGCGCGTCAACGTATAAGCGGTCTCGCGCTAATCCCGTTTTTGTGTAGGGGCACTGCTTGCCGCGCCCCGAATATCTTCAGCGCCATTGCAGGTTGGCCGCGGGCAGGGCGCAGCCCATTGAAAAGACAGGGCGCAGCAAGCATCGCCCCTACCGTTCCCATGCGAGGTGAAACGGTCAGGAATGGTCAGGGAAGGAAGCAGGCAAGGTGTTGAATCGCGCGCGTGAATTATGGGAAGGGTTGGGGCGCAACAACCAGATCATTCTGGCAGCCTCCTCGCTGGGCGTCCTCGTCGCTCTGATCGGCTTCATCGCCTGGGCCAGCACGCCGGAATACGTGCCGCTGTTTTCCAACCTGTCCGCGCAGGACGCCAACTCCATCACCGACAAGTTGAACGAGGCGGGCATTCCCTTTCGGCGGCAGCAGGGCGGAACCGCCATCGAAGTTCCGGCGCAAAGCCGGGACGAAATGCGAATGAAGCTTATCAGCCAGGGGCTGCCGCAGCAAACCAGCGGAACCCTGGGCTACGAACTGCTGGAAAAAACCAACAATTTCCAGACGCAGCCGATGGAAGCGATGACGATGCAGCGCGCCCGTGAGGGCGAGGTCAGCAAAAGCATCATGTCGTTCCAGCAGGTCGCCAGCGCGACGGTTCACTTCGCGCCCGCCGACGACTCCCCCTTCGCCGCCACCAAGCACGACGCGACAGCCTCCGTCCTCGTCATGCTCAAACCCGGCCAGAACCTTTCCGACGAGAACGTCCAGTCGGTTTTGCGTGTTACGCAGATGTCGTTCCCGAACCTGATGGAAAAGGGAATCAGCATCGTGGATTCGCAGGGCGATTTGCTGTTCGACGGCACGCGGTCGGGCGCGATGGAAGGCGACGGGCGCATCAAGCAGCAGCGCGCCCTCGCGCAGGCCAAGCGCACCGAACTGCAATCCCTCCTCGACAACACGATTGGCCCGCACAAAGCCGTCGTCATCGTGAACCCCGAACTGAACTTCGACCAGGAGGACGTGCAGACCAGCACGACCGAGGCCGGAGCCGTGACCGCTACCTCCAGCCAGACCGAAGAACTGAACGGGCAGGGAACCACCAAAGGCGGCTCGCCGGGCGCGAACGCAAATACCGCTGGCGCTCCCAACAACTCGCCGCTCGCCAACCTGGGCGCGGCAGGCGTTCCGACCTATGCCACGACCAACGATTCCAACGGGCATTACAAAAACGAGACCGTCACCAAAACCAGTGAGCCGAGCCACGTCATCAAGCACATCGTGAAAGCGCCGGGCCGCATCGAGAAGTTGACCGTGAGCGCGCTCGTGGACTCGAAAGTGCCTCCGGAACAGGTCGCCTCGATCCAAAAAACGCTGGAAACCGCGATTGCCGTTGACCCGACGGACACCACGGCGTCGCGGCGCGTCTCGGTCGCGCAGGTTCCCTTCGACCGCACGGCGGAAGACGCCGAGACCAAAGCCGCCGCGATTGCGCGAGGCGCGGAAAACTCGGCCCGTCTGATCAGCATCGCCGTGCCGCTCGCCTTGATGATGGTCTGTTTCTTCCTGCTCGCCCGCGCCTTGAAGAAGCCCGCGCCGCTTGTGCGCGGCGGGCAGCTGGCCCTGGCCGGAGCGGGAGCCGGATTTGGCGGGAGCGGCGGGCCGGGCATGACGCTCGCTCTCGCCGCCGACGGAACGCCGATCCCCGGCCAAACCATCGGGGCGGCCCTGGACGAGGAAAGCGGCCCGATCGGGCTTTCCAGCGGCGGCGAGCCGCGCACCTTCGCCGTCATCGAGGAGGCGTTCGATTCCAACCTGGAAAGCATCCTGCACATGGCCCACTCCAAACCGGAAACCGTCGCGCAACTGGTCAAAGGCTGGATCGTAGACGAAAAACCATAGCCGTCCCCTTCCAGTCCGTTCCCATTATGTAAAGCGGGCAGGCAAGTACAAATCAGCCCCCCTGCCTTCGCTCCCTTCTCCCATGCAGGGAGAAGGGCCGGGGATGAGGGTAGACATTCCAGTTTCCGCTAAATGAGGGCGGCGCGGCATTTAGCCCGCGCAGGCGGGCTTTACGACTCCTGCCGGGGGTTTTAACCCATCGGCTTCTGGCTTTGCATTTCAGAACGGGCATTTATTCCCGTTCTTCCCCGTTCGACGCGCCTTTCAAAATAGATTGCCATTCCGCTCTGCGGCAAAGAAAGTTAAGAAGGAGAATCGCTGGTGAGTCGACATCAACCCGCGCAATTGACGAACCGGCAGAAAGCCGCCGTGCTGATTGTGGCGCTGGGGCCGGAAGCCGTCGCGAAAATCTTCAAGCACCTGCGCGAAGAAGAGATCGAGGCGATGACGCTGGAAGTGGCCCGTCTGGGCAAAATCGCGCCCGAAGTCCGCAACCAGATTGTCAGCGAATTTCACGAGATGTGCATGGCTCAAAACATCGTTTCGGAGGGCGGCATTCATCAGGCGCGCAAGGCCCTGGAAGCCGCGTTCGGGCCGGATAAAGCCAACGAAATTGTCAACAAGGTCATTCAAACGATGCAGGTGCTGCCGTTCGACTTCGTGAAGAAGACCGACCCGACGCAGCTGCTTTCCTTTATTCAGGACGAACACCCGCAAACCATCGCCCTGATCCTGGCCCACCTCAGCGCCAATCAAGCCGCCGCCGTGCTGTCGGGGCTGCCGCAGGAACTGCGCGCGGAAGTGGCCCGCCGCATCGCGATTATGGATCGAACGCCCCCGGAAGTGATCCGCGAAATCGAGCGCGTTTTGCAGCGCAAACTTTCCACCGCCGTCGTATCGCAGGGCTTTACCGCGGCGGGCGGCGTCAAAAGTCTGGTCGAAGTCCTGAACTGGGTAGACCGCACGACCGAGAAAACCATCCTCGAATCGCTCACGGAAACCAGCCCGGAACTGGCCGACGAGGTGAAAAAGTTGATGTTCGTGTTCGAGGACATCATTCTGCTCGACGACAGCTCGATCCAGAAAGTGCTGCGCGAAGTGGACGGCAAGGAACTGGCGCTCGCGCTCAAAGGCGTCGGCGAGGAAGTCCAGAACCGCATCTTCAAGAACATGAGCGAGCGCGCTGCGACCATGCTGAAAGAAGACATGGAGTTCATGGGGCCGGTGCGACTGCGAAACGTCGAGGAAGCGCAGCAGCGCATCGTGGGCGTAATCCGCAAACTGGAAGAAGCGGGCGAGATCGTGGTGTCGCGTGGCGGCGGAGACGAAGTCATTGTCTAATTCGCGCGATTTCGAGACGCCTTCCGCGTCAACGTCCTCCGCTTCCCGCCCTGCCGAGAAAACGCCCGCATCTGTATCGCAGAAAAGCGGCGGGCCGGGCAAGGCGACAGCGATTCCTTTCCGCCAGCAGGTTTCGGCGCGGCAGGGGCAGGGGCGCGACGACCTGCCGTTCGAGCCGCTGACGGCCCCGCGCATCGGGAACATTGCGCCCGCGACTGCGGAGCCGGTGCGCTGGTTTCAGCATGTCGAAAGCGGGGCGTCCAAACCCCCGACCCTCCCGACAAGCGCGCCCGATTCGGTTTCGCATTCGGGGGGGAACGGGGCGAACCGGGCGCGCGGGATGCAGTTTCAGGACGTGGCCGACATCGCCCGCCAGGAATTGCATTATCAGCGCAACGGCCCGCCGGAACCGCCCGACATCATTTTGCTGCGGGCCAAAGCCATTGAGGACGCGCGCCATCTGATGGAAGAGGCGACGCGCCGCGCCGACTCGGTGACGCAGGAGGCGAGCGAGCGCGGGTTCGCCGAGGGACACGCCAAAGGGTTTGTCGAGGGCAGGCGCGAGGCGACCGCCCTGGTCACGCAGCAGGCCGAGGACGACCGGGCCATCTACCGCGCCGACGTAGAAGCGTTTGTTTTGCACGTCGAAGCGGAGCGCCAGAAGGCGTGGGCGGCGATGGAGCCGCAGGTCATCGGTATGGTGTTCGAGCTGGCGAAGCAGGTCATCAAGCAGGAAGTCGAAGTGAGTCAGGAAGTGGCGCTGTCGGTCGTGCGAAACGCCCTGCGCCGCGCGACCGACAGCGCGAGTCTGCGCGTGCGCGTCAGCCCGGACGACCTGGAAACGGTGCGCGGCAGCCGCGACGACTTGCTGACCCTCGTGGACGGCATCCGGCACATCGAAATTGTGGCGGATCGGCGCGTCGGCAGCGGCGGCTGCGTTGTCGAGACCGGCGCGGGCAACATTGACGCGCGCCTGGAAACGCAAATCGAAACCGTCGGCGGCGCGCTGGAACAACTGATTCAGGATCGGGAGACGCCCGTATGAATGCCGCCTCGCCCCTGCAATGGCCCGACGTGGCCGCGCCCTTCGTGAATTTCGACCGGTATCGCAGCGCCCTGACCCGGCTAGACCCCGTGAAGCAGAACGGCAAGGTGACGCAGGTCATCGGGCTGGTCATCGAGGCGTCCGGGCCGAGCGCCAGCCTGGGCGAGATTTGCGACATTTACTACGACCGGGCCAACCATTACGACCCCGACCGCCCGCCGATCAAAGCCGAAGTCGTGGGCTTTCGCGAGAACCGCGTGCTGCTGATGCCGCTGGGCGTGATGGAGGGCATTAAGCCGGGCAGCGAGGTCGTGGCGACGCGGCGCACGCAGCAGGTCGGCGTCGGGCCGGAACTGCTGGGCCGAATGCTGGACGGGCTGGGAATGCCGATGGACGGCGGCCCGCCGCTCGATTTGCGGCAGTCTTACCCGGTCAACGCCGCCCCGCCTAACGCCGTCACGCGCCCCAGGATCGCCGACCCGCTGGAAGTCGGCGTGCGCGCGTTGGACGGCTGCCTGACGATTGGCAAGGGCCAGCGCATGGGGATTTTCGCCGGATCGGGTGTCGGCAAAAGCACGCTCATGGGCATGATCGCCCGCAGCACGACCGCCGACGTGAACGTGATCGCCCTGGTCGGCGAGCGCGGGCGCGAGGTGCGCGATTTTGTCGAGGAAAGCCTGGGCGTCGAGGGCGTGCAGCGGTCGGTCGTCGTGGTCGCCACGTCGGATCAACCGGCGCTGGTGCGAATCAAGGCCGCCCTGGTCGCGACCGCGATTGCCGAATATTTCCGTGATTTGGGCGCGAATGTTCTGCTGATGATGGACTCCGTGACCCGTCTGGCGATGGCCCAGCGCGAAGTCGGGCTGGCGATTGGCGAGCCGCCCGCCACACGCGGCTACACGCCCAGCGTCTTCGCCATGCTGCCGCGCCTGCTGGAACGGGCGGGAACGGCGGGAACCGGAACCGGCAGCATCACCGGACTTTATACCGTGCTGGTGGACGGCGACGACATGAACGAGCCGGTGGCGGATGCCGTCCGGGGCATTCTCGACGGGCATATCGTCCTTTCGCGCGACCTGGCGCATCGCGGTCATTATCCGGCCATTGACATCCTGCAAAGCATCAGCCGCGTCATGCCCCAGATTACCTGCCCGGAGCAGCGTGAGGCGGCTGGCGTTCTGCGCGAAATTCTCGCCACCTACCACAGTGCGGAAGACCTGATTAACATCGGGGCGTATGTCGAGGGCAGCAACCCGCGCATTGACCGCGCCAAAGCGAAAATCGAGCAGGTCAACGCTTTTCTGCGCCAGCCCGCCGACGCGCCGACCGGGTATGTGGATACGCTGCGCCAGATGCTGCAAAACTTCGGCGGGTGATTTTCGAGCGCACGGGGCCGGAGCTGGCAAAAGATTGGCAAAGGGCGGATTGGACAGGAAACGGAGCGGGAGGATAGGCCAGGGTGAAACGTTTTCAATTTCGGCTGGAAACCGTGCTGCGGCATCGCAAGACGATTGAAACGCTGCGCGAGCAAGACTTTGCGACCGCGCAGGGAATGCTCGCCGGCATCGAGGCGCAAATGACCGCTCTGCGCGCCGATTACCGGGCGACGCTCGCGGCGCGGCCCGGCAGCGTCGCGGGCGAGACGTTCGATGCCGGAGCGATTTTCGACCGGGAGCGTTATCTGGCGACGCTGCTGGCCGGGATAGTTCAGCAGGAGCGCAACGCCGAAGCCGCCCGAATCGTGTGCGACGAAATGCGCCGGGGTCTCGTTCTCGCGCGGCAGGCCCGCGAGTCCGTTTCGCGCCTGCGCGACAAAGACTTGCTGGCGCACACCGCCCTGACGCACAAATTGGAGCAGGCCGCGCTCGACGAGCTGGCGACCCTGCGTCACGCCCGCGCCCATTCCGCGCTGGCCCACGAAGAACAGGAAGCAGCGGAAGAAAAACGCGCCGCCTGACGCGCCCGTCCTGCGAAAAGTATGCGACAGGGAAACAGGACAGACGTCGGCTTTCCGCCCAAACGTGTCAGGGCTTGGCAGCATCGCTCGTCAGAGAGTCGGGTTTAGCGGCGGCGTACTCCGGCATACCGGGAAAACAGTAGGTTTCGTCCCTTCTAGCATCGCGGCTGACGAAGGTGCGTACTTGCATAACGGGAACTTTTTCAATGCGTCCATCTTTCCAGCCCACGATGAAATAGCCGGTTGGCTGCGATTGCGAGCGGTCGCCCTTGTAGTAGGAACGGTTGAAACGGGCGTAAACTTCGGTATAGAACGCAATCGGCTCGAACTCCGGAACTTGGTCTTTTTTGTACTTTTCCGGCGTAGGCATACTGGGGAAGACAATGTTAGGACGGTCACGGAACGCGGGATTTTCGGCGAAGCGACCATCCGGCAGGGTCAGCAGCGACCGGGGAACTTTGACTGGGTTCCAGTTGTTGGCGCGCAGAGCGTCCATCAGTTGCTGCAACTGCCTCATTCCCGCTTCGGGATCGCCGGTTTTCGTGGCGTCAATCGTTTTGGCTGCGAGACCGGGCAAGGGAACTTCGCCCGCTTGCACCGCTCCGGTCGGCATCTGGGCCTGATTTTGGCTTCGGCGAAGGTTCCAGCCTAAGAGGATGACGGCGAGCAGGGCAATGGCGAGGGGAAGCGCAAAACGTTTCTTTGGGTTCCTGGCGTTTGTCGTGTTCACTTGGTCGGGTCTCCTTTGCACGTATCGGAATTCGGCGCGCTTTGTCCGCTTCCGCTGACCGAGTAGTTGCCGAAGTCGCCGCCGCCCATGAAGCGAGGGTGCGCGCAGGGGCGCGAGTTGTCCGGCGTTCCCTGACAGTTATCAATGACGCAGGAACCCACGAGATCGCCATTCTGGTCAACGATATGGTAAAGCGTTTCAGGTATCTTGGAGCAATGTCCGGGCGGAATATTGTCATAATCCAGACACCACCACGCAATTGTAGTTTTGATGGGAATAGCGATTTGCCCCGGCTGAAGAGGGCAGGTATTGAAGAAACAGGGCGCGCACGAAACGGCATGCGGGCGCAGCGGTCGAAAGCGCGCGAGAAGGCGCGGCGTGGCGACGACTGCCAGTAACAGCAGCGGCGCGACGAGAACCAAAACATTACGGGTGCGGGACATAGCCTAACCTTTCTGTCCGCTCCGTTCGACAAAGGCGGACGCAAACGAATTTCAAAGTCACCCTGAGTATAACACGGGGGGAGGGGAAGTTGTCAAGGCTTTTCTAAAAGTTTGCCAATTTTTTAACGCCGGTAATTTGCCCCTTTCTGTTCAGACAAA